>CAZMOQ010000001.1:0-16928 GCA_964568155.1 uncultured Clostridia bacterium
AAGTATGCGGTGGCAAGTTATAACGCTATCCACGGAACGAATTTCCCGACAAGCGATATAACGCAAATTCACGCCTTAGACTTGGGAATTGAAGAAACCGATAAATACGAATACATAATGACGTATTCCTTCCCGTGCACCGACCTTTCAAAAGCGGGCAAGCAGCAGGGTATGAGCCGTGAAAGCGGAACACGAAGCGGACTTCTTTGGGAAGTGGAAAGGTTATTGAAAGAATGTAACGAACTTCCGCAAATTCTTTTAATGGAGAATGTTCCCGACGTGTTAAGCGAAAAGAATCGGAAAGATTTCTTTGCTTGGTGTGGTTTTCTCGAATCGTTGGGATATACGAGCAAATACGCATTATTGAACGCAAAGGACTTCGGTGTTCCGCAAAATCGAGAAAGGTGCTTTATGTTGAGTTGGCTCGGAGATGATAAATATTACGACTTTCCCGTTGGAAAACCACTTGCAAAGAAGCTGAAAGACGTTCTTGAAACCGAAGTCGAAGAAAAGTATTATCTTTCAAACAAAGCGATAAAAAGTCTTAATTTAGATACTATCGACGACGGCTTGCGGGGGGATTCCGACACAATCTCAAAAACAGTCCGAGTGAGCGGAAGGGGAAGCCTTGACAGACATTGTTGGGATATTGTTATCGAATCAAGGAAAGAAGATTGAAAGAAAAACCGAAAACGCAACCACTCTTATGGCGAGAGATTAGAAAGGGTTCGGGAATCAAGTATCTACGGGAGTTTTAGAATGGAAGAAATAAAATGTAGACAAGTGGCGCAATTAGAAGGCGGGTTTGAAATGGCGAATCGGGTTTATTCCCCGGAAGGTTTATGCCCGACTATACGAACAATGCAAGGTGGCGGGTTAGAACCGAAAATCATCGAAGATTTTTATAAATCTCGTGAGCCGAGAGAGTTTGAAGAAGTCGCACCGACGCTTCGGAGCGAACGTCAAGGATTAAAGGTTGTAGAAGGACACCGTTTTTACGAACAAGCATTTGAAACGGTAAAGGATAACGACTGCGAAAGCGGAGATACGATAGACGCTTTCAATAAAAAAGTCAATAAAAGCGGTGTTTCTCCTACCGTAACTACGAGGCCCGAAGGATTCAAAACCGCAATTTTGGTTGTAGACGAGCCTATTGTTTATGACGGGTTCAATCAAAACGTTAGAAAAGACAATTCGACGATTGGAACGATTACAAGTAACGTCGGAAAAGATTTGAAACGGAACGGTCAAGGAATAGTCGAATCTACAAAACAATTTTGTCGTTCGCACGGCTTTAATAAAGGCGGGATAAGCGAAAGCGAAGTGTTTCCGACGGTTAGAAGGTCGTCAAGCGAATTTGCGAACAACGGAATCATCGAATCGAGTGTTAGAGTTCGGAAACTCACTCCGAAAGAGTGTTGGCGGCTTATGGGATTCGACGATGAAAGTTTTTCCCGTGCCGAGAAGGTTGTAAGCAATTCTCAACTTTACAAGCAGGCGGGAAATTCAATCGTCGTAGACGTGCTTATGGCGATATTCAAAAATTTATTTTAGGAGTAAAAATATGAAATACGAAAGGTTGACTAAAAGAGCAGGTTTTCACAAAGATATAGACTTAAAAGACGAATGGGGTTACTCTCATATTTATCAACGACTTTCCGAGTTGGAAAATAAAATCGAAGACGGGCAATTAAAAGAATTAAGAACTTGTAAAAACGAAACAAAATGCCACCCGGCTGATGAATTTATTTGTTCCGAGTGCGGTTTGATGATTGAAGATTATTGCAAAAAAAGATTTGATGAAGACGGCGACGAATATATTTTCGAGTATGAAATTAAATATTGTCCTGACTGCGGGGCAAAGGTGGTAGAAGAATGAAAGACTATTGTTTTGGTTGCAAATATAGAGAAGATTGCGAATTAGCCGACGTGATAAATTTTTGCGAAGATTGCATAGATTATCCACATTGTGATATGTGTTATGTAGAGTGTAAAGGTGGTTATGCCGTCGAGTGCAACAACGGATTTGAGCCGAAAAATGAGTATGGAGATTATGACGAATGAAAAGTATTTTAATTAGTATTCGCCCTAAATGGGTTGAAAAGATAGCAAACGAAAAAAAGACAATCGAGGTTAAAGAGACAAAGCCGAAACTTGAAACGCCGTTTAAGTGTTATATCTACGAAACGCAAGGCGCAACGGAAACGCCGTGGGTAGACGAGGACGGACACCTTATATTTAAGGGTAGAGGGCAAGTAATCGGCGAGTTTATCTGCGACAAGATTTACGAATATAACTTCTGCGGCGGCTTAACACGGTTTAATAGTACGGGTTTGCCGTATAAAACTTATGGTTCGTACTTAATATTTGCGGACGATTACAAGAAAATGTGTCTTACATATGACGAGGTAAAAGCATACGGCAAAGGCAAAACTCTTTACGGTTGGCACATATCCGACTTAAAAATCTACGATAAGCCGAAAGGGTTGAACGAGTTCGGGAATTTATGCAGAATGGACTGTTTGCGATTAGGCAAGGGGAAAAGTTGCGAGTTTTTATCTACGGACGGAACGCCGTGCAATCGCATTATTCCACTTACAAGACCGCCACAATCGTGGTGTTATGTGGAGGCGGACGAATGAAAACGATATATAAACTTATAATTCCGATACTTTTGACGATTTTAACGATATTGCAATTCGCTTGTATGGTTAAAGGAGTCGTAGTGGTAAATTGGTTGGGCATATTAGGGTATTTGAACGCTACGCTTGGTTTTAGCGTTATAACGGTTTTTAGTTGGTGGGTTAGTATAGGAATCATAAAAATGGGAAGAGAAGACTTTCAACCGACAAAAACAACGATGAAATATAGGAGAAAAAAGAATGGCAAAAAAGATTGATATTTTCGATTTGCTTCCGGAAGAAGCGAACAAGCAAGTAGACGAAATCGGGTATAGTTTTCTCAAAGAAAACGGCTACGACGTGGAAGGCGCGAGAGAATCGAAAGAAAAACAAGCGGAGATAAAAAAGGCTCTTGCAAAGGACGGAAGAAGGCTTACATATGTTTCGATGATAGACAAAGACACGAAAGCAATCCTTATATGGTTTGAACTCTATCACGGGAAAGAACGAATCGCCGCAAGCAAGGGAATAAAGTTTTTGCCCTTGGAAGGAGGTTGAAATGGAGAAAGAGAAAATCAAGAACGACCTTCGGACTCTCCGCAAGATAACGCATAGTATTGAAGTCGCTATGGCGTGTAAGCAAAATCACGAAAGACGGCTTGAAGTCCTTCGGAAAGCAAAACCGACGAAAGAGAATCTCGAAGAAATAAATAAACTCGAATCGGTTCTCGGTTCGTTGCATATAGAAGAAAGCATAAAAAAGGCGACTGCGCTCGAATCGGTTTATATGGAAGCAATAGATAAGTTGGAAGGATTCGATAAGATAATTATCATCGACGGCTATATAAACGGAAAAGCCTATTGGAAAATCGGGCGAGATATCGGATATACCGAAGCGGGAATCCGAAAAAGATTAGAGAAAGCCATAGATAAATTGGCGAGTATGTTATAAAAAATCGGTGCGGAGCGAAAAGTGTATCGCCCCGTATCGTTTTTTTTGTGTAATAATATATCGTGAAGAGTAGAAATATCGTCCGTCGGGGCGGCGGAATCGGTTAGTTTCTCCTTATATGGAAGATTGGCGTAATGGTTATCGC
This sequence comes from uncultured Clostridia bacterium, assembly GCA_964568155.1. Taxonomy (GTDB): domain Bacteria; phylum Bacillota; class Clostridia; order Christensenellales; family Borkfalkiaceae; genus UMGS775. Next base: position 3,719 of record CAZMOQ010000001.1, read on the forward strand.
AACGGTTTGCTAAACCGTCCGAGAGAAATCTCGTATACGTTCGATTCGTATATCTTCCGCCAAAACCCAAGAGAGTTCCCCGAAAGGGGTTGCGAAACTTGTGGGTGGAATAGCGTAAAAGCAGTAACCCTCAAAAACTTTTTATTAGGAGATATCTATGTGTAGCAATGAAGAAGTCATCAAAGACGAAGCGAAAGAGAGAGTAGAGAAAGAACTCGAAGAACTTAGCGAGAAAATCGTTAAGCTTACGTCGTTCTTATTCGGAAAGACGATTCTCGAAAAGGGGTTATCTGGTCGTATGCGTGGGATTATGCAAGAACAGTTAGACGTTATGTGGCGTTATGCAAATCTTCTCCAAGAAAGGCTTGCTATTTGGGAAAAGAGCGACGAAGAACTTCAAGTGCCGAAGTTTGAGTGCGTAGGGTATTAAGGAGAGTATTATGGCGAGAGGGCAAAAGTATAACGACGACCTAAAAGAGAAAGCCTTTGCTCTTCTCGCCGTGAACAATAGCGTATCGTTAGTGGCGAAAGAGTTAGGACTTCCAAGGTCAACGGTAAAGACGTGGAAGGAAATCTACGATAAAGAAGCGGAAGCAAGTGGCGAACCAACTATCGCCAATCTTCGCCAAGAAAACAAAAAACGCTTTGTAGACGACGCTTGGAGGCTAATCGACAAGACGAAAACGCTACTTGAAAGGCGTTTAGACCGTGCTTTGACGAATGAAGACGAACTTGACGAACTTCTTGACGAGATATGTAAACTCGATAATAAGGAACTCACGAACGAGCAAAGGAAGGCGTTGTATCAAAAGATAAAAACGCTAAAACTCGAACAAACGAAAGAGTTGGCGGTAGTTCTCGGAACGCTCTACGATAAACAAGCGTTGGCAAACAAAGAAGCGACGGCGATAATCGACGAAAATATAACGTATAAAAAGTTTGAGGACTTCTAATGCTTACGGTCAACGATATTATCGAAAAAAGAAAGCGGATATGGGAAGAGAAACACGATATCGACTACGACAAACAACTTGTTCGGGCGGCGGTCATCAAAATTCTTTCTACGCCGTCTTTATCGGAAGAAGTTATCGCAAAGCCGTATTATCTCATTGAAGTGGCGTTCTATATCGTCAATAAAGAGAGAAAGACTGTTCCGTTTTTTCTTAACGAAGTCCAAAAGGACTTTATAAGGCAATTAGAAACAAAGGGAACAAGCAAGCCTTTCTTCGTTCTTAAAGGGCGGCAACAAGGTTTTACGAGTCTTATCACGGCGATTCAATTATCTTTTTCAATCGTAAGGAAGAACTTTGCGGGATTTACAATGGCGGATAGAGCGGACAATACCGCCGCCATATTCAACGATAAAGCAAGAGTGGTATACGACCGACTCCCGGAAGAACTGAAACCGTCCGAGAAGTTTAATTCAAGGAATGAGTTGTTCTTCGATAAACTCAATTCATCGTGGCGTATTGCTACGGCGACGGAACAAGTCGGACGTTCTCGAACGCTTAACTTCGTGCATTATTCGGAAGTTGCTTTCTATGAGTGCGACTTATCGGCTATTCAAGCGGGTATAGGCGAAGCAATCACGGCGGACGCTATACAAGTTTATGAAACGACGGCGAATGGATTCAATCAAGCGAAAGACCTTTGGGATTCGGGTGCTTGTCATAATCTCTTTTACGGGTGGTGGTTGACGAAGGAATATCGGATAAAAGACTTGTCCTATCTCGAAACGCAAGATTCGTGGTTAATCGAAAGGATAAACCTTTTGACGAGTATGGGATTAGACAAGGAGCAAATCGCTTGGTATTGCAAGAAGTATGATTCCTATCTTGACAAAAACACTATCAAACAAGAATATCCGATAACACCTACGGAAGCCTTTGTTTCAAGCGGAGAGTGCGTATTTGATAAAGAGAGTATCAATAATCAAATCGTGCGAGCGTCGTCCTTGCAAGCGGTTAAGAAAGGGTTCTTTGCTTATGACAAGGAAGCAATTCCCATAAAGGGCGAGAACGGCGTTGCAATTGACGTAGAGTGGAAAATAAAGAATATCCGATTCGTCGAAAGTAAAGACGGATATATTACAATCCACGAAGAACCGAGAAAGAAATACAATCACGACGGGGAACTTATAGGGTTAGCACCGTATGCACTCGGCGGAGATACCGCAGGAACGGGAAAGGATTATTTCACGGCGAAGATGATATGTTGTCTTGACGATAAAGTTGTGGCGACGTTACACAAGCAATACATAGACGAAGATTTATACGCCGAACAAATGTATTGTCTTGGAATGTATTATAACGAAGCGCTCATCGGGATTGAAATAAATTATTCAAGGCAACCGACGAGAATACTTCAAAAGAAATATAATTATCCGAACCTTTATATGCGAGAAAGGTTTGATAGCGTAGCGGATAAAACCGTAATGGACTACGGGTTTGAAACGACTACGAGAACAAAGCCTATCATTATCGGGGAACTCGTAACTTTAATGCGTAGCGACCCGACGATTGAAACGGACGTTCAAACGCTAAAAGAAATGACGACTTTCGTAAGAAAGGACAACGGAAAAATGGAAGCGTTGGAAGGTTGCCACGACGATTTGGTTATGGCTTGCGCTATCGGACATTTCATAGCAAAGAAGCAACCGAGAACTTGGTTAGAAGTTAAAGTTAGCGACGAAGAGTTTATCGAAAGAAACTTTAACTTTGAAGAAAGCGAAGGTAACGGCGGATATATGCAATGGGAGGACTTTTAATGTTCAATAGAAAACGAATACGACTGCTTGAAGAAAGATTATTGCAAGCGGAAAGACGAATAGACGAACTCGAAAAGAAGACTATATCGAAGCGGACTTTGGAAAAAGACCCGCCGCCTTCCGCAAGTCAAATCCTTGACGAGTGGTTAAACGGAGAGGAGGAAGACAATGGAAATTAAGGAACGATTCGACCATAACGACGAAACGACTTCATTGTGGGACGATTACCAAAACGGTTTATCTTATCAGTCTTCCGTCGGGTTGGCGAAGAAGATTCCGAAGTTCGTTAAGTTCTACGAAGGCGAGCAGTGGGCAGCACCGACGAAGAATACGAAGAATCTTCCTCGCCCCGTGGTAAATATCATCAAAATGATATGCCGAAGCAAGAAAAGCGCAATTCTCTCTACGCCCGTTAAAATCATCTACCGAGCCGAAGACGAAATGGCGGACGTAGAGAAGTTTAATAACTTTGCCGAGTACATACAAAAGGAAATCGGACAAGAGTCGCTTGATAAAAAGGCTATAAACGACGGCGTAATTAAAGGCTCGTATTTCTATCACTATTATTGGGATAGCGAAGCAAAGGGAAAGAACGGTGCAAGGGAAGGCGGTTTACGGTGCGAGATAATCGACCCGTTAAGTATATTCTTCTCCGACCCGACACAACTCGACGAGCAAAAGCAAGAGTGGATTTTAATCGCTTCTCGTGAGAACGTAAAATCGGTAAGGGCGAAATGCGATAAAGGCGTAGACGTAGAAAGCATTGTTTCCGATGAAACCGATAATAAATACGGAACGATAGAGCAAGACGGCGATAAACTTTGCACCGTATTGACGAGATACTTCCGTAAAAACGGGGAAGTCTATTGCGAAAAGGCAACAAAGAGCGTTATCATCAATAAACCTTTTGCAATCACGCCCGACCTTGAAGAAGCGGCGAAGGAACTCGGATTCGTAGAAGAAGACGCTCCGAATAACGCCACGCCCGATAAACCTTCTTCGGAATCGCTTGTTCCCGAATCCGCAAAGGCGTATTTATATCCTATCGTTGTCGGAAATTACGAAGTAAGAGAAAAGTGTATTTACGGGTTAGGAGAAGTCGAAGGGCTTATCCCGAACCAAAAGGCGATAAATTTCAATATTGCTATGGCTCTTCTCAATAACCAAGAAACGGCTTGGGGTAAGTACGTTGTAATGCCGGGAGCGTTAAAAGGACAATCTATAACGAACGAACCGGGGCAAGTTTTAACCGATTACACGGGAACGGGGCAAGGTATTAGGAAGATGACGGAACAGACTATGCAAAGTCAACCGTTGCAAATCATAGATACCTTAACGCAACTTACAAGGGTCGTAACGGGTTCTACGGAAGTTATGACGGGCGAAACGCTTGGTGCTGGTATGTCGGGAGCGGCTATTGCTCAACTGCAATCGCAAGCAACGCAACCTATCGAAGAGTTAAAGGATTCGTTTTGGCTTGTTAAGGAAAAACAAGGCAAAGTTCTTGCGCAGTTCTTCAAATTGTATTACTCCAATAAAGAGTTTACCTATACGGAAACGCCGACAAGCGGAGAGCCGTTGCAAATGCAAGGCGTAACGGAAGGCGAAGAAGTTCAAATGACGGACGTTTTCGATAGCGAAGAATACAAGGAAACGGATTTCTCGGTGGTTGTAGAAGCGACTTCGGGAACGAAAGCGTCGGCGGCGGGCGACATAAACGCTCTCGACGTGTTACTTGCGAAAGGCTTGATATCGATTAAAACCTATTTACGAGCCTATCCGAAAGACGCTCTTTCAAATAGGACGGAAATATTAAAGGGAATCGAAGACGACGAGCAAAGTCAAATAGCAAATTTAACTCAACAACTTCAACAAGCGCAACAACAAAACGTTGAACTTGCGAAGATTGTAGAGCAACAAAAAGAAACGGTAGATAAGGTTGTAGCCGTTATTAAGGAAAATAACGAACTTAAAACCTATATAGCGAATCTTTATACCGAGGCGGCGGGCAAGATAACCGAAGCTAACAAGCAAATTCAGTTCGGTAATGCGAAGATAGCCGAAACGACGAAGGACGCTACGGATATGGCGCAAGTCATTTACGATAATATGCAAGGAGGGGCGGAAAATGTTATGCCCGAAATGCAAGGTTGAAGCAAGGGTAGAAAGGATAAAAGGCGCGGCGGTGTACGTATGTCGAAAGCCGACTTGTCCGAATTACAAAAAGCCGATTAAGGCTACGAACGATAGCAAATAGGGAAAACCTATTACTATACAAAAACATTACGCAGGAACGCGCAAAAATCCAAAGGAGATACTTCAATGCCGGAAGAAATTAAGAAAACAGCGCAAGAAACCGTAGAAACTACGGAAGTCGGTGGGAACGCTGACACCGATGAAAGCAAGGAGCAAGTAAACGACGTAGAGTTTACCGATTCCGAACAAGACAAATCAAGCGAAGAGCCAAAGTCGGAAGCGAAAACGCAAACGAAGGAACAAAACTCCGAAAACGCTCGTCGTAGGCGAGAGGCAGAACGCCAAGCGGAACTCAAACGAGTAGAAGCGGCGACGAGAGAAAAAGCCATTATCGAAACCTTAAACGGTAAGAATCCTTACACCAACGGGGAAATGAAAGACCACGCCGACGTGGAAGAATACTTGCTAATGAAGGAAATCGAAAAGAACGGCGGCGACCCGTTAGCCGATTTTTCCAAATATCAAAAGGAAAAGCAAAGGAAGAAAGCCGAAGAAACCGCAAAAGAGAGCGAGGAAAAGGATTGGTACGAAAAAGATTATCAAAACTTTGCGACCAAACACCCCGAAGTAAATCTTCAAACACTCATCTCTAACGAGCAATTTCAAAAATTTGCCGACGGGAAAGTAGGAACGAAACCTTTATCGGATATCTACGAAGACTTTTTAAGCATTGTAAGCGAATACGAGAAAAAAGCAAAACAATCGGTAAAACAAGCGCTTGCAAACAAGAAGGCTTCACCGGGTGCGTTGTCAAGCACGAATCCGAGCGATAGTGGTTACTTTACAAGAGAGCAGGTTCAAGCGATGACGGAAGAAGACGTTCACAAGAACTATGACAAGATTCGTGCAAGTATGCGAAAATGGAAATATTAAATTAGGAGGATAAACAAAACATTATGGCATATCAAAACTTTATTCCCACCGTATGGAACGAGGGAATCGAACGAGAACTTGAAAGACTTTGCGTATTTGTAGAAGACTGCAACCGCAAGTATGAAGGCAAAATTAAGAAGAAAGGCGAATCGGTAACGATTCTCGGCGTAGGCAAGCCTACCATTAAGAGTCTTACCAAAGCAAATCGTAATAACGATATCGACGCTCCCGAAGAAGTCGAAGATACTTCCGTTATTATGTATATCAATCAAATCCGTTACTTCAACTATATGGTCGGAGATATCGACAAGGCGCAAGCCGAAGGCGGTATTATGGACGCTCTCGAAGAAGAAACTTCGGAAGGTTTGGCGGACGAGGTTGATAAATACGTGGCGAGTTTTGCCGTGGATTCTTCGGTTAAGAAACTTTACGACGCACCCGTTAAGGTTGTAACGGGAACTGCGGGAACGGGCGAAAAGAATGTTTTACATATTCTCGATGAAGCGTGTCAGTCGCTTTATGAGAACGACGTAAAAACTTCTACGAAACTCGTTGTTACCGTTTCTCCGAGATTCTACACTCTTTTCAAGAGAGAATACGGCGACAAAGACACCAACAATTCCGAAATTCTTAAAAACGGTAAAGTCGGCAAATACAATAACGTTATCATCAAAATGTCGAACAACGTCCACAAGACGGATAGCGGCAACGTCGATAACATTATGATTAGAACGCAAAGAGCGGTCGCTTTTGCAAAACCGCTTACGCATTCCGAAGCGTATCGCCCCGAAAAGAAGTTTGCCGACGCCGTGAAAGGATATATCCTTTTCGACGCAAAAGTTGTAAGACCGAAAGAAATCTTCAATATCAACGTTAAGTATTAAGGAGGAATAGACAATGGACGTTACTATGAGAAATAATATTGCAACCGTAGCGATGAGCGCACTCACGAAGAACACCGAGAAATCGCTTGATTGGAGCGAGAACGACGCAAAGATGATTCTTGTAATCGACGCGGATACCGCAACCGATTTAACCGTAAAAGCGGGCAACGGTATTCAAGGCGTTGCAGACCTTGTTTTAACCGTTCCCGTCGGCGTGAGCCTTGTTAAGTTGGAAAGCGGAAGATTCAAATTCGTTTCCGGCACGAACAAGGGTAAAATCGTCGTAAAATCTACGGGAACTCCGTCGGTCGGCGTTGCAGCACTTGTTTAATTAAAGCAAGAGCCTATCTAACAAATAGGTAGGCTCTTTTATGCAATCAAAGGGGAAGTAGGTTCGATTCCTACGGATTGCAAAAGGAGATTTTATGAAATACGGAGATATAAAAATCGAAGCCTTAAAACTTATGTTCATCAATATGGGCGACGATATCACGATAGATAAACTCGGAACATACGAGCAAGACGATACGTATAATGCCTATCTTGTCAATATGCCCGGAAGCGTAAACCGTTGTTTATCCGCTCTTGAAGGAAGGGGCGTTCTTCCGTCAAAGTCAAGGGTTTTAGAGCCTTCGGAAGGGGTTGCAAGCGGTTCGTTTATTCGTTTTAATCTCTCGGCTATCATCGATGATTTTTACGATATAGACCGTGTCGTAAGCGAAACTTCGGACGGAGAATATAACGGGGATTGCGAATATCGGACGGAAGGAGATATTCTTGTTCTCGACAATGAAGACGATATCGTATATACGCTTATTTATCGCCCGAAGGTTGAAAGAGTGTCTTCGTTGACGGACAACACGAAAGAGATAGACGTTCCCGAAAATATATCGTCGCTTATTCCTTATTTTGTGAAAGGCGATTTATATCGAGATGACGAGCCGAACGAAGCAAGCGAAGCTCGGAATTGGTTTGAGCAAGGAATAGAAGAAATACTTTTAAGGAAGGCGAATAAAGCGGGAAGAGTGAAAACCGTTTATTCGCAAACGGAGTGAGTATGAGAGCGAATACGAATATTTCTCTAAAAAGTAGAAGAACTTTGCAACTTTCCGATTTCAAAGGCGTGGATTTTTCTTCATCGGCGTTGAGCGTTCGTAGGGATAGAGCCTCTAATATGCGAAACTTCATCAACGAATACGGCGTAAACAAAAAGAGGAACGGTTGGAACGAACTCATCAAAATAAAATACGACGGAGAATATCAAAGGATAAACGGAATTTTCGAGTATGTAAACGGAAGCCGAAGAGAAGTCTTGGTTCACGCAGGAAAAAGATTTTATCGGCTTATAAAAAACGACGAGAAGTATTCCGTTGAAGATATTACTTTAACGTCAACTTATCTAACGGCAAAGGTTAATACGGATATAATCAAAGACCAACGCAGTCAAGCGTTCTTCAATAAAGGGCGGGCGTATATTATCGGTTGCGGAGATTATCTCGTATACGGAACTTGGAACGGCGGGGAAAGTTACGAATTGCGACGGGTGGCGAATAATGAAGATACGTATATTCCCACTACGACGATATCTATCGACAACGACGACGTAAGCGACGATACAAGGGGAAGTCTTGACGACGTGAACTGTCTTTCGTCTAAACGAATCAATCAACTGCTCGGAACTTCCGAAACGGGTAAGACGTGGACACTTGATTCGGGGAGTATCGATATAAATACGACGGTCAATATCGAACTTCAAACGATGAGAGAAGAAAACGCAGTTACGGTTCAAATATCGAATACGGGTAGCGATAAAACGATTCTTTACGAAGGCTCTACGCAAGTCGGAACTATTGACTTTGAAAACGGGAAGATAACGCTTTCAATCGATACGACTCCGCAAATAGAAAATAGGGATAATATCTTCGTTACGTTTGAACATTCCGTAGAAGGGTATATCGACCGTATAACGAACTGCAATTTCGGCGTGTTATTCGGCGTGAGCGGAAACACGGATAGATTGTTTCTTGCGGGCAATGCGGAATATCCGAATATAGACTTTCATTCGGAAGCGGACGATTATACTTATTTCGGAGATTTGAACACCGCTTCAATGGGAAGCGATTCCGTTCCGATAAGCGGTTACGGAAGATTGTCGGATAGTACGCTTGTCGTCTATAAATCCGAAACAAGTCAAGAAGCGAGTATTTTTTATCGGACGGGCAGTTATAAAGAGTATTACGATTCGAGCGGAAATCTCGATACGATTCGTGGTGTATTCCCGACTTCGGCGGGTAGCATAGGCGAAGGCGTTGTAAGTAGATATGCTTGCGCCAACTTTGCGGGCGATAACATAATTCTATCGAGAAACGGAATATTCGGAATCGTTCTTGCGGATAACGTCGCAACTACGGAACGATACACAAGGGAACGTTCTCGTTCAATCAACGAGAAACTGAAAACGCACACCGATTTATCGGAAGCGGTCGGAATCGTTTATAAGAATCGGTATTATCTCGCCGTAGACGACGTTGTTTATATTGCGGATTCGAGATATAAATATACTGCCGATGACGATATAGACGGCTCGTATAATTACGAGTGGTGGTTTTGGGATAATTGCCCCGTTAGAGTGTGGGCGAATATTGATAACACTTTATATTTCGGTAGCAATAACGGGCAGATATGCGTATTCGACGAAGGATATACCGATAGAACTTATCAAGACAGCTCTTCGGGTGATTTAACCTTTGATATAGCCGATAACAAAGTTATATACAATCAAAATATCGGTATAGGCTTAACCGAAGGCGATAGAATAACCATTTCAACGACAGGTTTTTATGCTCTTGTAAGCAATAACGTAACGGTGGAGAGCGGAAGAATTATGTCCGACGAAGAAAATATTTCGGCGTTTCACGACGGAATGTGCGTGTATGCCGATACTGTCGGCGGTAGCGGACTTTCCGTAAATACGAAGTATTATATCCGTGACGTAGACAACGGATTGTGTTCTTACGTTTTAGAAGACGGAAACGGCGATATTGTAGAATTATCGGGCGGCGGATTCAATCTTTATAAGTCGATATCGAATATAGAACTCTACCTTGCGAACGTTACGGAAGATTCTTTCCAACTGAAAGATTATAAGACGGGAAACGTTTTGATTTTGTCGAATTATAATTCAAGTATTCCGACGAGTCCGCTTGCAAGGTTCACGCACACGAAAAACGTGGTGGCGGAATGGTATACGCCTATATTCGACCTTGGCACGAACGAATCGAGCAAAACGCTTTTGAAAATGGTTATTTCAACCGAACCGGAAGTAAACGGAAAACTGTCTTTCGGGTATGAAACGAGAAACGTCAATAAACTCATTAACGCAAAGGGTATAAACGTTTTTTCGTTTGATAACTTTTCTTTTGAGAATTTCTCGTTTGATACGGGATTCGCAAACAGTTATTCGGTTAAATGCAACGAAAGAAATTTCAATTTCATTATTTTTCGTTTTATTTCCGATAACGATAGTAATTGTATCGTAAATACTTTTACTATCATTTACAAAATCAATAAAGCAAATATAGGAGTGAAATAATATGGCGAAAGTTCAAAAAATCAAGTCCGACGTTAAATCGGCAATTCAAAGAAAATCAGCCTATTCATTGCCGAACAACCCGACCGATTCGGGATATAAAGCCGACGATATCCGCAAAGCGTTTTATAAACCGATTATCGACATAACCAACTCGGCGTTGACGGAAATAGATAGGGTTGTCGATGAATTAAACGGCGTGCTTGGGTATTCGCAAAAGCAAATGGATTCCGTCGAAAGCGTGTCGGGTATTTATTTTCACGGTGCGGACGGAATTATATACACATTTTCGGATAACGAGTTCACGGTAAGCGGATATGAAGGCGATAAAACGGAATTAACGATTCCGCAAACGGTGTTATATCAAGGCGTATATTATCCCGTTGCGGCGATAGGAAGTTCGGCTTTTAGCGGAGCGTTAAAAAGCGTAGAGATACCGTCTTCGGTTGTAAACGTATATAGCGACGCTTTTAAGAATTGTTCTTCCTTAACGAGTGTGAAATTTCTCGGGAAAACAAGCGTAATCGGAACGAACGTATTTACGACGGGGAAGATAAATTTTTCAGTTCCGAAAGAATACCTATCCGTTTATCAAACGTCGCTTGCAAGTTATAAAAAGAGCCTTACGGGGTTTGATACGATTATCAATAACGCAAACGATATCGTAATTCTTTATCGAGATAAACTTACAAAGGTAACTTCGACGAGTTCTTACGATAGAGTGTATTCGGTCGGGAAAACGGGTGCAAGCGGAACGAAGGATATTTCTACGACACCGCTCGAAGGAAAACTTCCCGTGTATCTTGAAAACGGAGTCGTGAAGGTGGGAACGCCGAGTGCAAACGACGACGCAACGCCGAAGAAATACGTGGAAGATAGGTTGAAACAAATGGGTGCGTTGTTAGGGTTTTCGATAGACCCTTCGACGTATGTAATGACTTTAACCTTGAAAAACGAAGCGGGAACGATATTGAGTACGGGAACGGTAGACCTTCCGCTTGAAAGTATGATACTCGGTGCGTCTTATGCGGACGGAGTGCTTACGTTGAATATCAAGACTTCCGACGGGTCGATGAATAACAATCCTATTCAAGTCAACATTTCCGATTTGATAAGCGGATTAGTGAGCGATGAAACTTTCAACGAAGAAGTAGAAAGGCTTGACGATAGAGTTGACGAAACGAATCAAGATATTACGTTGCTCGAAAACGAAATATCGCAAAAAGAAATTTATGCACACGCCGCCTTCCACGCCGAAGAAACGGAATTGGCGAGAAATTACACGAAGGGCGGCGGAATAGACGGGAAGTTAAAAAGCCTTGAAAAGTGGAGCGGTGCAAAAATTGCCTTGTCGTTGGATAGCGATTATAAAATGACGATTAAACTTTTGAATAAGAAAGGCGTTGTTTTAAGCGAAGGTATGGTGGACTTGCCTATTGAAAGTCTTATAGCGAAGGCGACTTACTCGAAAGGAAAACTTACGCTTACGTTCCAAAGCGGAGATAAGACGGATATAGATATTTCTTCGCTTATAAGCGGACTTGTTTCCGAAACGAGAAGCGTAAACGGGAAGGCTCTTACTGACGATATAGAATTAACCGCCGCCGACGTGGGCGCATACGGGAAAACTGAAACTTGGAATAAAACGGAAGTATCGAATTTAATCGCAAACGCAAAGCAAGAGTTAAGCGTTGAGATTGAAGATAAGCAAGCGGTAGGATATGCGGTAACGTCCGAAGAATCCGAAAAGGCAAAAGGCTTTATAAAAGGCGGGGAAATAGATAGAAAATTCAAGAAAATCATCGAGAGATTGACGGCTCTCGAAAATAAATAAGGAGGCTTAAAATGCTTTTAGAAAAAACTAAAATTTACGGTGTAGACGGAGTCGGTCAATCTTCGCCTACGCTAACGAGAACCGATTCGGCGGTAGGGTTGGGATATACCGTCGGTCAAAGCGAAATCAAGAGCGACTTCGACAGTTGTTTCCCTTGGTGCGAGATGAAAGAAGTCGTAGACGAGTTCGGGAATGTGTTTATTCGTGTTCCGAAGTTCTATACGAAAATCACGAAAAACGCCGACGGAACTTTCAAACACCAAATTTCGGGGTGTAGATACGACGGGTTCGGAACGTTGTTTGTGGACGGAAAAGGGAACGAACTCGATTATGTTCTTATCGGAAAATACGAAGGAAGTTACGACACGGCAAATTCGAGAATGATGTCAAAATCGGGGGAAACGGTAAAGGTAAGTATTACGCTTCCGAATTATCGAAAGGCTTGTATGGCGGTCGGAGAAGGTTATCAACAGTATGATTTTTTAATCGACGCTATCATTAAAGAGTTGTTTTTGATTGAATTTGCGACGACGAACTCTCAATCCGTTATGACGGGTTTTACAAATAGCAATACCGCCGCCCTTATTACGGGGCATACGGATAACGTAAAAACGCCGTCGGGGTCGTATAACAACAATCACGACCTTGAAACCGAGCCGTGGACGGATACGACTTGCAATACGGACGGACACCACGCTTGCAAGTATCGTGGAATCGAAAATCCTTGGGGAAACGTATGGAAATGGTGCGACGGAATCAATTTCAAAAAAGAAAAGGTTTATATTTGCGAATCCCCGGAAGACTACGCTTCGGACAAGTATGACGCTCCATATACATACGTTGCGGATAGATATGCGGGGGAAGGTTATGCGAAAGTCATTACGCCTTTCGATAAAAATCCGTTGCTCGGTTTTGTAACGAGTGTCGGTGCAGGTAGCTCTACGTATTATTCGGATTATTACTATTACGCAGAATCCGGTACCGTGCTGCTTTGCGGTGGGTATTGG
>CAZMOQ010000001.1:17028-33406 GCA_964568155.1 uncultured Clostridia bacterium
GGATTATTACTATTACGCAGAATCCGGTACCGTGCTGCTTTGCGGTGGGTATTGGTACGACGGCGGCTCTGCCGGTTTGTGGGGTTGGTGTGGTAACTATTCTTCGTCCGGCGTCGTCGGCGCTATCGGCGGTCGCCTTTGTTATAAACCTCTTTAAGAGAGGGATTAAAAGGTATATGAAGAGAGTCGGGTATTTATACGAGAAAATGTGCGATTTAAGTCTTATACGTTACGCCATAAGAAAGGCGGCGCAAGGAAAGACTTATAAGCATTACATAAGAAAGGTTTTACAAAACGAAGAAGCCTATGCTTTGCGGATTCAAGAAATGCTTGTAAAACAACAAGTAAAGTTAAGTCCGAATCGTCAAATTACGATATTCGACCGCTCTTGCAATAAGGAAAGAATAATAACCGTTCCGAAGTTCTTTCCCGACCAAATAATCCATTGGGTGGTAATGCTTGTTATAGAGCCTATCATTATGAAAGGTATGTATCGGTTTAATTGCGGAAGCGTACCTAATCGTGGTGGTATGGAAGCGAAGAGATATGTAGAACGAGCGATAAAAGATGAAAAAATTAAATACGTCGCAAAGTTGGATATTTCAAAGTTCTTTAATAGCGTTAAGCCAAAATACGTAATGGAAATGTTTCGGAACAAAATCAAAGACGAGAAAGTGCTACGCTTAATCGAAGCAATACTTCAAAACGGCGGCGATTGTTTGCCGATAGGGTATTACACTTCTCAATGGTTTTCAAATTTTTTTCTCGAAGGGTTCGACCACTTTGTAAAAGAAGAATTGAAAATCAAAAAATACGTGCGATATGTAGACGATATGGTTTTGCTCGATTCCAACAAAAGAAAACTGCATAAAGCGATTATTCGGATAAACGAATACCTTTATACAATAGGTTTGAAATTAAAAGATACATACCAAGTATGGAAGGTAGATAGTCGTCCGATAGACTTTGTCGGGTTTCGGTTTTATAGAAATAAAACATTGTTAAGGAAGAAAATCTTTTTTCGACTTTGCCGCCGAGTAAGGAAGGTTAGAAAGACCGAGTATATTTCGGTTCATCAAGCGCAAGGGATATTATCTTTGCTCGGCTGGTTATCGCATATAAACGCTTGGAAGTTCTATAAGGAGCGGATATATCCTTACGCTCCGAAATGGAAACTAAAAAATATTGTGAGTCATCACGCAAAAAAATTATTGGAGGCAATAAAAAATGAAAAGGTTCAAAAAGGCACTTTGGTTACAATCCGCTAACGCACAAATCGAAGAGAAGATTCTTTCGGAAAGAGAAGTGAGCGACGCTTATAACGGTTGGGTAAGCGAACTTGACGGAAAGACGGAAGAAGAACTTGCGGCTATGGGCGCAGAGGTAAGAGAAGAATGGTTGCAATAACCGTTGAAAACATTTGCGGTATTTGCGAAAAAGAAGGTTGCAAAGAGCCTTGCGAGAAGTGGTACGACTGTCTTGAAGGTAAAAAGGTGGACTTCGGTTTCGTAGATGAAGGAGAAGAAAAATGAAGAAAACAAAAATATTTCTTGTCTTGGTTATAGGCTTTATTCTCGGTGCGCTTGTTGCGGTCGGCGTATACTTTTTAACGGTTGGCGAAGTGGCGTGGCAGGAATACGTCGAAACGAAACTTATTCCTAATGCGGTGCTTGCTCTAACGGCTATCGGCGGACTTGCAACCGCCGCATTGCCCGTTGTAGCGAAGGTTCAAGGAGCAGTTGATAAATTCAATAAGGCTACGCAAGACGTAAACGACACGGTCGAAAACGGGCGCAAAACGGAAGGCGCATTAAACGAGCAAGATAAAAAGATTTCACGATTCGACGAAAGATTTGACGAACTCGAAAAGAAGTTGGACGAAAGATTTACGCCCGTAGAAAAAAACACGAAGGCGACAAAAGAAATGTGTCGAATAGGTTTTTGCAATATGGGCGAATTGGTTCAAAGCGGTTACGCCGCCGAAATAGCGAAAGTGGAGGGTAGCGATGAAGAAAACGAATCTTAAAGCAAGGCTTGTGTTCCTTTATATCGGAAGTTTTATCGTGTCAATCGCTCCGCTTATTTTTTGCTTTGCTTGGAATTGGGAAGACTATACAAAAACGCCCGGCGACACGGTAAAACTTACGTTCGGCGGAATAATACTTGCAGTGCTTGTTTTTATGAAGGTCGTCGGCAAATTGAAAATGCCGAGAAGAATTGTATCGTTCGGTATCGTTTTTATTATGGCATACTTATTACAAGCAGTTTTAGAAGATTTACTACTTCTTTCGGGTATGGCTCTTTTGGGAGAGTTTATAGATTTCGTTTTCTTTCAAAAAGCAATTAAAAGAACGAAGGAAGATATTCTTGTAGGCAAGACCGCCGACGTTACGACGGCGCAGGTAGAACAAGTCCTTAAAAAATATATAGGCAACGGGAGGGTGTAATGAACGAGAAGATAAAAGACTTTTTTAAGCAAAATATAGGTTATTTCGTCGTCGGCTTTCTTTCCCTTGTTTATATTGCAACCGCTTTTATCACGATAGACGAAACGGGAAAGTCAATTTCGCAAATCATAGCGGACGGCGTAATAGCGTTTTTGCTCGGTATATTCATCAATAGAGTTTTCGACCTTCAAGGTATGATGAACGGAGAGCGAGAAGAAAAGGTAGTTGCGACGAAACAACTTCACGGCGAAATGGTAATGAAAATTTCTCCGAATATTGAGAAGTTAGACGATTGGTGCGAGATTGAAAACAAGAAGAATTATAAAGTCCAACGGACGAAAATTCTTGCTCGTGTCGGGTTGAAGTATGAAGATTATTTCGATGATGACGGAGTTGCGAAACCATATCAAGCCGACCAAAGCAGGCTCAACGATAAATATCTTCGCAAACAAGAATTAAAAAGAATTGTCTTCTATAATAAAGCGGTCAATCTAAAATTAACCGCTTTAAGCGCGGGAGAATTGACGAGCGAAGGCGGTAAACAACAAGACCCGTATTATTTCGGAAGAACAAAGGCTCAATACGAAGCAAATCGTTCCATAATGGACGTTATTAGCAAGATAGGTATATCCGTGATTATAGGGTATTACGGGGTAAAACTTATCGAAGAATTTAATTACGCCACTTTGATTTGGAACACCTTGCAAGTGGGATTATTCCTTATTATGGGCGTAATTAAAATGTATCAAGCCTATGCGTTCATCACGGACGAATTTAGGGGAAGGATTATTAAGAAGATAGATAATCTTCAAAAGTTCGATAATTACATATCTACTCAACAAAATATAAAGGAGATGAAAGATGATAAAGAACAAATTTCCGAGTTCTAACTTGGATAAATATTTGGCTTATATGGACGCGGACGGAAACGTTTCTTACGTTCTTCCGAGCAAGGGAAATTCGAGTAACGTCGTAAAACCGAACGTCGGACTTGTCGGAACGGGCAGTTCAAATGTAGGCGTTACCGATGAAGGCGTTATCAAGGGCGATTCAAAGGTAAACAATAGCACGTTTAATAATATAAGTTCGGGAACGATTTCTAAACCGAGTACAGGCACGAAAGATTATACGACGGGCGGTTCTACGCCAAGCAGTTCTACTCCGAGCAGTTCTACGCCAAGCGATACGGTTACTCCGAGCGAAGACGAAACGCCCGAAGGCTCTACGGAAAATACCGCAAGCAATCAATTTTCCGCTACCTATCAAGGAACGGACTTTCTCGAATGGTATAAAGCGAACTACGGAACGGATTACGACCCGTCGCAAGGATTTTCTCGTAAAAGCGGTATGTCCGACGTGGATTGGGATATCGGCAACAGTCTTTACGATTCCTATCGTGAAGGATTGCAAAAGAAAAGCGAGTACGATTCAAATGTTTCAGACACTGAAAGATACTATGATACGCAAATGGGAATTGCGGAGAAAAATAGAGATTACTCAACGGACGAAGCGACGAAACGTGCGGATTCTGCTTTGAGTCAATATGAACAATATTATAAACTTTCGGGCGAAGCACTTGATAAAAGCAAAAGGCAATCTCAACAAAACGCAAGTATAACGCTTGATAAATTGAAAAAGTATTTGCCCACGCAAATCAAAGCGCAAGGATTAGGCGGGTTAGGCGTGAGCGAATCTACAATGCTGCAAGCCTATAACGATTATACTTCCGATATGGGAACGATTGAAAGCGAGTATCAAAGAAATAAAACCGACCTTGAAACGAATTATCAAGATAATCGGCGTAGCGTAGAATCGGAGCGAGATTCCGAAATAAGTGCGGCGAATAATACTTACGATACTTCAATGGCAACGCTCGGAGAATCGAAAGCGCGGGCATTATCGGACTTGCAAAAAGCCTACGCTTCGAACGATTTGGAGGCTTGGAAGGCGGCAAAAGACAGTGTTACGAGTATTTTCGATAAATACAAAGAGAAGTTTGATGAAGGACTGAAACAAGCATATCAAGACGCATATAGCACCGTTTCTCAAAGCGAAGAAACGGACGAAAGTAAAATTCTTGAATATGTCGAACAATTTAGAGGGAAACTTTCGGATAACGATTTCTTGACTTTGCAACAACAAGCGAAGCAAATAGCGGATAAAAATAGAAAAGCCGAAGAAAAGAAACAACAAGATAAAATAGATGAAGAACAAACGATATCTAAAAATAACGCAAGAGAAACGATTAAGAACGCCATTGCGGAAATGTATATCGACACGAAAAATCTTTACGACGAAACTACGCTTACCGAAGAAGGATATAACCGTATTCGCAAGTATATCGAAGATAATGCCGAAACACTCGGAACGGCGGACTACAAGGCTTCGCTCGGTCGACTCGAATCGTGGACGATTTATAAAACCGCCGATAGAAATACGAATTTAGATACGACCATTTCGGCTATGCACAATAATTCAAATTATAATTCTCAGCTTTCTCAATACTCGGAGGCACTCGACAATCTCGAAAATATGCGTTCGACTATGAGTGAAAGCGATTATAACGCTTATTACGAGAAACTTACGCAAAATACTTGCGTGGATTATAAGAATTATTACGTTCAAGGTTTGGGCAGTGGAAGAAAGAACGACGATATAGATATTACTATCGGTTCTACGAGTCGTAACAAGAAAACCGAATACGACCTTTTGTGCGGAGATGAAGTAACAAATTCGTCGGCAAAAGAATTGCTTAACAAACTTACTACGGGAACGGCGAGCGTTACGCCCGCAAACGGAACTCTTTGTGTCGTGGCGAACAAAATGTATATCTACACGAAGAAAGGTTGGCGTAATGTTATTGGCGACCATAGCGACGTAAACAAAGCGATAGCGGATTTCTTGGCACAAGGTAAAAAAAATAACACGACGACTTCTTCTCCGTCATACGCTTCGGACGAAGAAATTGCGAACAAGGCAGCGTCGCAAACGCTTACGTATAATGACGTTGCGAAATATAATCCCGGCATAAGAACTGCGAGCGAATTTGCTCGTGCGAACAATCCCGATAAGGAGAAGTACGGAACTTATCAAGCGTATTTGCAAGCAATGTACGAAAAATATAAAAAATAGGAGAACATAATGTCTACATACACTCTAACTCCTGCCGAAAGAAAAGCAAGAGCGCAAGCATTGAAACAGACTCGTGAAAACCGCTTTATGTATGAAAAATATATGAACGAGAAAGCGAAGTTGGAGGAAAAACAAGCAGCAGAAGAACAAGCAAGGCTCGACGAAGAAAGTCGTCGAAACAGTCAAAACTTTCTCGTCCGTGGTTTATCCACGGTTGGGGATATTTGCGCAAACGTTATAACGGGCGCGGTAAAAGGTTTAGAAGGTATCGTAGACCTTGGAATAGGCTTGGTCGGCGCAGTCGGCGGAATATTCGACGGGGATTTTCAAAGTCGTGTGAAAGACGTTATCGCTTACGATTGGACGGGCGAAACGTTCGGAAACGCATTACAAGAAGCGTTAAAGTATTCCTATACCACGAACGGCGGAATCATAGAAAACGTTGCGAGCGGCATCGGTCAAATGCTTCCAGCTGTTCTCGTGTCGGTGGCAACGGCGGGTGCGGGCGCACCGGCGGCGGTTGCGCAAGCCGCTTCGCTTACGACAATGGGCGTTAGCGCGGCGGGTACGTCAACCGAATCGGCGTTTCAAGAAGGCGCGGATTATTGGGCAGGACTCGGTTACGGTGTGGCTTCGGGTTTGGTTGAAGTCGGAACGGAAAAAATGTTCGGTGGTGCGACGAAGGCTCTCACGGGTGCGGGTATCTTGGACGGCGTAACAAGGTCGGTTGCAGACACGGGAATTAAGAGAATCGCTAAAAACGCACTCGAAGAAGGTTTTGAGGAAGTTGTTTCCGAACTCGCAAGTCCTGCGTTAAAGTCTATCTACAAAGGCTCGGAAGCATTTTCGGAATACAAGACGGGCGAATATTGGAAAGGAGTCGGGGAAGCAGGTCTTGTCGGCTCTTTAACTGCACTTGCTTATAGCGGAACGGTCGGCTACGGTTTATCGAAGGTCGGCGTGGGATATGTCGGGAAGGAAGCGGATATAGCCGATTCTTTAAGCGAAATAAGCACTCTTAAAGAAAAAGCGAATAATTTTCAAGCGAACGGAGAACTTGTCGGCGTAAACGAGCAAAAAATTGCAGATACGACGTTGAAGAATTATCAAAACATTGAAAAGGTTCTTCAAAGCGTTTCGGAAGAGAAAAGGAGTAAACTCATCAAAAAGTTTAGTCTTGGTCAAGCCTTCAATGAAAACGGCACTATGAGCGAGCAAATGTCGGCTTGGTTTAAGTCGGTAGGGGAACAAACCGCCGAAGGCGACAACGGAGAGGAAAGCGAACTTGCAAGTCTTAAAAAGGACTCGTATTCCTTCAATCTTCGGGGGCAAGAACAGTCTATCGTTACCGACCTTTCCGAGATTTCCGAAGACTTGGCGCAAAAGTATGTAGAAGTGCAAAAGTTAAAGGGAAAGAATGTTACTATCGAGCAGGCACGGGAACAAATCGGCAGTATCAAAGTTTTCGACGGGGAAATGTCCGAAGCGGCAACCGAAGGAAGGAATAAGTTCAATAAGGCACTCAATTACTTGAATAGAGAATCGGGTGCGAATGTATCTTTCGTTATCACGGAAGACAATACTTCTTTCAACGGCGTAACGCACAACGGGAAGATTTACATAGGTCAAGACCAATTCGAGAAAGGCACGTGGGCAAAACCGCTCGTCCACGAGTTTACGCATTTAGTAGAAGGAACGGAAGAATACGCAAGGTTCGTTGACTTTATTTCGTCCGATAATTTCTTGATTGAAGACGGAAACGGCGGTCAAGTGGAACTTTGGAAAGTGGGGCAAGAAACCGTATTCAATAAAGGTTACGGATTCGATAGAGCGACAATCGAAGACATTCATCAAAAAATCGCAAACGAGCAATCTATTACGGCGGAAGAACAAAAATACTTTAATGATTTTGTAACGGAAGCGGCGGCGCACGAATCGGAGTTCCTTTTAGGTAACGAAAGTTTTATCGACAAAATGGTTGCGGAAGATTCTTCGTTTGCACAAAAATTCGTTAAGAAAATAGAAAGCCTTAAAAAGGCGTTTGCAAGAATCGGGGATTCGCAAGCGAAGGCAACTTATAAGCAACTGCAAACCGCCGAAAAGTTGTGGCTTAAAGCCGCTTATAAGGCAGGCGATATTCGTCTTGCAAAAATGATTCGTTCTTATAATCCCGACCTTGAAAAAGAATTTGACCTTTCGGGCGAAATTCGATATAATAGAAAAGAAAATCTTATAGGAAAAACTTTCCCGACTTATAATGAGAGTTTTAGCGAAGCAAACGAACTTGCGACTCGTTGGGCAAAACAAGACTCGATAAAAGAAGGGTGGCAAAAACTTGTATCTTTTCAAGACAATTGGTATCTCATAGAGAAATTTTCCGATATGGATAGCGGTTATCAAATCGTTGAAAAGATAAGAAAAGGCGAATACGATAGATACGCAAAAATTATAAAATCGTATGAAGGAGTAGATTATGCGTCAAGCGTTGATGAAGGTATTAGGCTCTATGAAAATGGAAGAGCAAAACAAGGTATTGATAGCGATAAAACTTCAAAAGACGGAACAAATAGCGACGTTTCTCAAATGGCTCAAAGCGGAAGTACCGGAGAATCAAGTGGAAACGAAGCAGGACGAAATAGTAAACAAAGCGATAGAAATCAGCAAATAAAATATTCGCTAAAAGAAAATATCGAAAATGAAGTCATAAAGCAATACGGTAAAACCTATCGTTGGATTGAAACGGGATATTTGCTTAAAGACGGAAGTCGAATTGATATGTCGGGGCGCAACGAAGGCGCACCGGGCGGATATAGAACCATAGACCATAGAGATGTATTCGATATTGAAGGTAACGACACTTATGGGTCGGAAGCAATGATTGAGTTTATGTCGCGTGGGAACATTCGGGTTATGCCCGAAACGCCCGGTATAAACTTGCAAGTTGAACCTACCGCCGAACAATACCGATTGATTCAAGATATGGTCGAAAGAATCGGTTGGAAGGAAGAATATTTTTCGGTAGACTTCGATAATGCAAACGGCGATACGGTCGAAACGCTTACTTACGAAGGTAAAGTTTCCGCTCGTAAAGTTGTAGCGGATATAAAGTATTATTTCAAAGAAGGTAAACTTCCGTATCAAAGTGAATTATCGCAGTTTAGGTATTCGCTTAAAGGCGAGAATATCACGCTTGAAGACATAGAGAATAAATACAAGTCTTACACAAAGTATCTTTCAATAAGCGAAAGTGAAAATCAAATCAATCTTCGTAACGTTGTCGTGAATGAATCCGAGAGAAATAAAGGTGTCGGACAAGCCTTCATAGACGACCTTATTGAGTATGCCGATAGAAAAAGAAAAATCATTGCCCTAACACCCACGAGTGAATATGGCACTTATGAAAGATTAAAAAAATGGTATAAGAAAAACGGGTTTGTTGAAAATAAAGGTCGCAACGCCGATTTAACATTAAGCGACACAATGTATAGACTTCCGACAAGCGATATAAGATTTTCGCTTAAAGAAGATTCTAACGGAAAACAGTTGTCCGAAGGGCAAAGGAAGTTTTTTAAGGATAGTAAAGTTGTAGACGAGCAAGGTAAATTACTTGTAGTTTATCACGGAACAAATAGCAAGTTTACAACCTTTGAGGAAGGGAAAAAGAATGGTTGGCTTGGCAAAGGGATATATTTTTCCGAAAGCAAGGAATATGCTCACGAGAATGGAAAGAATGTAGTAACAGTATATCTCAACGCTCAAAATCCGTTTGTGGCTAAAAGCAATGACCATTTCGGGGTGTTTGCCGAAATAAAGGCACAATACTCGAATGTAAGTGAAACTAACATAGCCGAAATATTACAAAGAGAGGGCTATGACGGAATTATTTATAATGATTGGGATAAAGGTAGGATTATTTCCGTTTTTGATTCAAATCAAATAAAACTCGTAGATAATCTTACGCCTACAATCAACGAAGATATTCGTTTCGACTTAAAAGAAAACGACCCGTCGAAGAAGTATTTCTACGAACTTACGGACGGTCAAATTAAAAAACTTCTTGCCGATAGCACGAAGAGAAAAGTTTATTCAAAGGTGGAATCGGAACAAATTATCAATACGATTATTCCCGAATCTCTCGGCGTGGGCGAAAAATACGGAAGACTTGTCGGAAAAGCAAAAGCGGAAGTTATCGAAATGCTTTGGCGCGGACTTAACACCGCCGAACCGGGCAAGCAAATGAGAGTGGCTCTCGACGTTGCCGAATATATTATTCAAAATTCCGCGCTCGAAACTTTAATCGACGAAGGCGAGAACGATTATTACGTAGACACCATAAACGCATTAAAACCTTACCTTCATTCACTTGACCTTTCAGCATTGAAAGGCGAGATAAAGTATAAATACGATAAGGATAATAGTGCGTATTTGTTATGGGGTAAACGTAAGGGCGAAAGAGGATTTACCGCCGACCAAGTTCAAATGGAACTTGCCGAACAAGGATTTTTAATCGATTCGGAAAACGAAGCGGATATATTCTTCCGTATGGATAGCGCATATCGTGAAGCCGTTGACGGGTTAAAGAAGAAAACGAAAGAAATGCTTTCGTCCGCTTTATCGGCAGAAGAACGAAAGACATTAAAAAACACCATTGCAAGAGAAGTTTTGCTTGCTTTCGACGAGAAAGGTAAGCCGTCTAAACTTTCTAAAATTATCGACCAATATCGCAAGCAAGCGAACGGTTGGAAAGAAAAGTATTACGATGAAAGACAACGTAATACGGTTGTCAATCGTCTTCTCGATAGCGTTCAAAAAATCAAAGATATAAAATACGGAACGTTCCTTAACGCTTCGCAGTTTAAGTCGGATATTTTTAAGAAGTCAATCGAACGGTTGGCGAATATCAAATATCGTGGCGACCTTAACAAAGCGGGAACGAGAGAAATTATATCGGGACTTCAAGAGTGGTATGTAAAATCAAATCCGTTGCTTGAAGGCGTTTACGATTCGGATATAGCCGAAATGCTTTCCGATATTGCAACGGGCGAAGGGAAACTTACCACGCAAGAACTCCGTAATCTTACGAACGTCGTGGGATATTTCAAACACTTTATCGAAAGTTACAATAAGGTTTATCGTAACGGAAAATACGTGGAAGCGCAACCTATCGCCAAGAAGTACGTTACGATTATGAAGCAAAATCAATCCGTAACCGTCGGGTGGCATAGGAGATTCTTCGATAAGTATTTGACGACTTTTGGCGACCCGATGACTGTTGCTCGATATATGGATAGATATAGCGACGGATTCTATTCGGAAATGCTTGCGACTTTGCGAGAAAGCGCAACGAACGCACAAATCGACAAAATGAATATCCGTGAGCCTATCGAAGACTTTATCAAGCGGAATAAGAAATATTTCAAAGAAGCGAGTAAAAAGACGGTCGTTTACGAAGGTCAACAAATCCCGTTGCTTCAAGCAATGTATATCTATATGGCGATGAACGACGTAGATACGATTCCTTCGTTTGCGAAGTCGGGGTTTGTCTTTAACGACGGAAATCAGGACATAAGAATAAACGGTTTCTTCCAAAACGAAGACGTAGAAATTGACGTTATGAAAGAGAAGGCGAGAGAGATTCAGTCTTCTTTGGAAAAACAATTTACGGCGACGGATAAGGAATATATCGAAATTGTTAAAAAGATATTCAACGAAGATTGTAGAAAACGTTTTTCCGAAACGAGTATCATTCTCAAAGGGTATTCAAACGCCAAGGAAGGCGATTACGTTCCTATCCGTAGGGCGAATATTGCGAAGAATGTCGATACAAGCACGTTCGAGTATGAAGTAAATCGAGCAAGCAACGCTTCTTTCACAAAAGATAGAGTAAAAGGGGCGATAGGCGAACTTCGTGTAGACGCTCTTGATTTGGTTGTAGATAGGCATATTTCGGCTATCGTGCAATATGCGAATCTCGCTCCCGCTATCGAAGAGTATAATAAACTTTTCAATCTCAATACCGAAGAAAATAATAATAAACCTACGAGTGTAGCAACCGAAAGTAGAAACTTATGGGCGCAAGGCGACGAGTATTTTAAGCAACTTATAAGCGATATTCAAGGAGTACCGACTACGAAAGGCGTTGGGAAAAAAGCAATGGCGTTTATAAGGAGCGGATATGCTAAATATCAACTCGGCGCAAACCCGAAGGTTTGGATTACGCAGTTATCGTCCTTCTTTGCTTCGGGAAGTATTTTGGATTATACTTCTATCATCAAAGGCATAGGAATTAAGGCGGGCGACGTAGATAAGTATTGCGAACTTGCAAAACTTCGTAATAACGATAATACCGCCGCTATGGCGCAAGGCGTTCTCGATAAGGTGGATACGGTCGGAAACGTGCTTATGAAACCTATCGGGGCAATGGATAGATTCGTTATTAAAAAACTTTTCGGTGCGTGTCAAGTCCAAGTTCAAAAGGAGAACGGTCTAAAAATCGGAACGGAAGAAAACAAAGTTAAAGCGGGAGAACTTCTTAAAAAAGTCATTCTCGAAACGCAACAAAACTCTATGGCGACGGAGCGTTCCGCAGCAATGCGTTCGGGAAGCGAGTTTATGCGAACGATAACAATGTTTTCCGCCGATTCGATGAAAGTTGTCGGGCGAGTGATAGACTCTATCGGAGAATTGAGTACGTTAAAAGCAAAAAGAAAAACTCTTACCGATACAGTCGAAATACAAAAGGTTGACGAGCAAATTAAAAAAGCGACGAAGAAGGTTGCGAAATCTACTACTTCGCTTATAACTTCGTCGATATTTATGGCTCTTGTCGCGCAGTTGTTTAGAACGCTTTATAATAAGGACGACGAAGACGATAATATTGTAGAAAATATGACGGTTGACGCTATCGGAAACCTTTTCGGAGGATTGCCCGTTTTCAAAGATATTTATTCGTTCTTTGCGGAAGGCTACGAAGTAGACGGGTATGCGTATTCGTCTATAAACGATTTGCTTAACAGTGCGAAAAACATATTCGATATGTGCGGAAATCTTGTTTCCGGGGAGGCGACTTCGCAAGAAGTGGCGAAGAATATCAAAAATATGTTGTATGCGGCGGGGCAAATATTCGGTATTCCCGTTAGAAACGTTTATAATCTAACTTACGGATTGACGAAGCGAATCAGTCCTTCCACGGCTTATAAGGTCGATACAATGTTCTATAACAAGAATTATTCTTCCGACCTTAAAAAAGCCATTGCAAACGGCGACGACGATATGATTGCTACGATAGTCGAACTTATGACGAACGAGCGAATCGGCGGAATAAACGACTCTACCGTTAGTAAAGAATTGAACTCGCTCGTAACGAAAGGCTACGACGTTATTCCCCGTAGTGTGGGAAGTAAAATAACCTACGACGGCGAAGAAATCGCTTTAACGAGCGGACAGCGTGAGCAGTTTAAGAAAGTCTATTCCGTGGCAAATAAAGCGGTTGCAAGTCTTGTAAAGTTATCTCAATACGAATCCGCAACCGACGAAGTAAAAGCAAAAGCCATAAAGTATATCTACAACGTATATTATAACCTTGCTTTGCAAGATTTGTTGGGTGTAGACCTTGAAACGAAAACGGTTCTATTTGCGGAAGCGATAGACGTTGAAAAACTCGCTATCATCGTCGCAACGGCGAACTCTTTAACCGCCGACCTTGATAAAAAAGGAAAAGCGATAAGCGGAACTCGTAAAAGGAAAATTCAAGCCTATGTAAATTCTTTAAGGCTTACCGCCGCGCAAAAGTATATGATTATGGGTTATCTCGGATTCTCGAACGAGAAAGGAGAAACGCAAGTAAAAGCCTATATTAATCGTCTAAAACTCACGAAATCGGAGAAGGCGAAACTTCTCAAATATAGCGGGTACGGACAATGAAAAAGTTGTGGACGAAATGTAAAGCCTTCTTTGGTTGGCTTTGGAAACAATTAAAAGATAAGACGAATATAATAATCTTCGTCATCGTGTTTTTGGTATTATCGTCGGAAGTATGGATTCCGTATCTTTTGGCGATAATAACCGGAAACAAGTGGTGGTGGGGAATCGGCTCGGCTTGTTGGGCGTTTTGGCTTGCGCCGTTTACACCGTTCTTGCCTTTGTGTATAGGAATAACTTTTGCGGTTAGAAAAATCATCGATAAGATAAAAAACAAAAAAGACGGGGAATAAAATCCTCGTCTTTTGCGTTAGTTGATTGTAATAAACGAATCGTCGATTTGGTCGTATTCTTTCATAAATCGGGAAAGCGTTAAGTCAAATAATTCCGTTCCATTTAATTGATTTTTAAGGTCGTCTAACGATTCTATATTGTCGTTAGATAAAGCGTTTATATGCCACTCTATATAGCAATCGTCCATTATTTCGAGAAATCTCTTTTTTAAGTCCGAAGATGAATATCCGTTTATACAAAATACCGCTTTATTAAAATTTTCGTTTTGGTATTTCATTTCTTTATATGCTTTGTCGGAAAGTAAAACACAATAAATCGTTATATAAGTAAAAAAACCGAAATGAGCGTTTTTAATATTATCAAGAGTAAGTTTTTCAATTTCTTTACCTTGTTTTTCAAATAGCATAATCGCTACGCTTTCCCGTGAAATATGAGTGTTGTTTTCTTTATTGAAAAAATCGGTTGCATTGATTATCAAGTTACATAAATATTTTAAGGCGTGAGTGTTTTCTATGCGGAACTTAAACGATATTATTTCATCAAGGCTTTTAGTTTCTATACGTATAGAGTTGTAGGAATCGACTAAATATTTTCGTGTTTCGGGCGGAATAGAAAGTATTTGCTTGGTCAATTTCTTCGCTCGAAAATATTGTATATAAACAGGGCAAGAATAAAGGAGCAAGAGATAGCAACCTATACCGCACGGAATAATGCCTAAAACTCCGACTTCGATAAAAAGGACGATTGATACTATAAAGCAAATGATTGCGATAATAGAAGCAATATTGGCGGATTTTAATTTCTTATTCATCTTACTTTCTCCCATTAAAAGAAATAAAGTCATATAATTTTTTAGCGAAGTAAATAAGAACACCCCACGAAGCAATTCCGCCTAAAATCATACCGATTCCGTCGTTAAGGATTATCAAAAAAAGTCCTAAAACGAATAAGGGTATAATTACAAGTATTGTGTAAAGAATTATTAGAAAATAAAACTTGCTTTTTTTCATCTTACTTCCCCCTTGCAAGAAGAAATAAAATAAACGCCCGCAAGGTAAAATGCGGACGTTGAAAAAGACTCTATATTAAGTAGAGTTTGATTTAATGTGGATAACTTAAAATTTTCGGGGGGGGGGGTAGAATTTTTAATAGATTTTATAAACATAAATACACCTCCAAAGTATGAATTTATTATACTATATTTGATAGGTTTTTGCAATCATTTTTGCGTAATGGGTTGAAAAATGTATAACAATGTGGTATAATATAAATAGATAAAACAAGGGGGTAACAAACGATGAAAGGTATGAGATACTCGGCAAAACAAAAGCGTGGTGCGCTTAAAATGTGGCTTGAAGATAACGTAGATATTATCAAGGTCGCATATAAGATGAAATGCACCGAACGAACGTTGTATCGTTGGAAGTCGCAATACGACGGAACGCTTGAAAGTTTACAAAACGGCTCGTGTGTTCCACATACACCGCACCCGAAGGCACATACGCAAAACGAAGTGGAACATATAAAGAGAATCTTTGAGAAGTACCCGGATATAAGTTACGCCGAAGCGTGGGGAATGTTGCGTAATGAAATTGCTTATTCGAGAACGTATTTCGGTTTTTGGCGTTTTGTGGTAAAAAGCGGAATCCGACCGCCAAAGAAAATGGTGGAAGAATACATAGCGCAACCGTATAATACGCCGCAAATGTTCGGGGTTAAAATGCAAATGGACGTGAAGGTTGTTCCGAAAGAATGTAAAACGGGAGAATTTAAGGACGAGAAGGATTTTCAATATACGATGATAGATGAAGCGACGAGAGAAAGATTTATCTATCCGTATAAAGAGCAAAGCACGTATTCGACCGTAGATTTTTTGAAACGAGCCTTTGTTTATTTCGGGTATCTTCCCGCAATTATACAAACGGATAACGGAACGGAATTTACCACGCCGAAGATAGCAAAAGCAACGACGATAAATGCAGTAGATAAGTTTTTGATGAAATACGGAATTGAACATAAACTTATACGACCGCACACGCCAAGACATAACGGAAAGGTAGAGCGTTCGCATAGAACCGACCAAGAGTGTTTTTATAAACGCCTGACTTATTCTACTTATGAAGAATTAAAAGAGAAAATGGCGGAATGGTTGCAAAGGTATAATAATCGTCCGCACTCGTCTTTACGGAATAGGGAAGGAAAAAGAGTGTGGCTTACCCCGATAGAAAAGCGAGAAGAACTTTTTGAAGATTATCAACAATATGGTTTTAAGGACGAAGAAGAAAACGACTTCAAAATTCGTTTCTTAAAGAAAACCGCTTAAATAATATCAATAAAATATAGAACTCCGCAGAGGAACGGAGATTTTTAACGTGCGCCTTTGAGCAAAATAATTGACTTTTTTCGAGAGAAGAAGTATAATTGATTTTGTTTCAAGGTCTTTTTTATTGCAATTCGCTTGCGTTTAACACTTTTTCAAAAAAATTTCAAAAATTTTTCAAAAACCATTGAAAAACGCTTGACTAATCACAAATGTTAGTATACAATAGACTCATCAATCAGAGATGAGTCTTTTTTAATACCGA
>CAZMOQ010000002.1:0-23762 GCA_964568155.1 uncultured Clostridia bacterium
TTTAGCCAAAATCTTTGCGCTTTCGCCGTCGATTTCGTTTTGAGTTGCGCAAGGCAAAGCGATATCGCACTTAACCGTCCAAATGCCTTTGCAACCTTCGGTATAAACTGCGTTGGGGCGGTACTTAACGTATTCGCTTATACGCTTTCTTTCGACTTCTTTTATTTGTTTAATTACTTCAAGGTCAATGCCGTCTTTATCGTAAACGTAGCCGTTGCTGTCCGACATAGCGATTACTTTTGCGCCGAATTCGGTTGCCTTTTCGTTAGCGTAAATAGCAACGTTACCCGAACCCGAAACTACTACGGTTTTGTCTTTGAAAGAAGAACCGTTTGCTTTAAGCATTTCTTCGGTAAAATAGCAAAGACCGTAACCCGTTGCTTCCTTTCTTGCAAGGCTGCCGCCGTAAGTTAAGCCCTTACCCGTAAATACGCCCGTCCATTCGTTGCGGATTCTCTTATATTGACCGAACATATATCCTACTTCTCTTGCGCCTGTGCCGATATCGCCTGCAGGAACGTCAAGGTCAGCGCCGATATGACGGGAAAGTTCAGTCATAAAACTTTGGCAAAAACGCATAACTTCGCCGTCGGATTTGCCTTTGGGGTCGAAGTCCGAGCCGCCTTTTGCGCCGCCCATAGGTAACGTGGTCAAACTGTTTTTGAAAACTTGTTCGAAGCCTAAGAACTTAATAATACCTAGATAAACGGACGGGTGCAATCTTATACCGCCTTTGTAAGGTCCGATTGCAGAGTTGAATTGAACCCTGAAACCTCTGTTTACTTGCACTTTGCCGTTGTCGTCAACCCAAGGAACTCTAAACATAATTTGTCTTTCGGGTTCGACTATTCTTTCGAAAACGCCTGCGTCGATTAAATCTTGCCTTTTATCGGCAACGGGTTCTAACGAAGTAAAAACTTCGGTAACCGCTTGGATAAATTCGGGTTCGCCTGCGTTTCTTTTTTTAACTCTTTCCAAAAGTTCGTTAAGATATGCGTTTTTAATAGCCATAATCATACTCCTTAGTTAATTATAAATTTTATATAAACTTATTGTATCACAAAATTATTTCAAAGACAATAATTTTTTAACGTTTAACCTTTTATTATTTTTTATAAAACCTATAATTTTTGGTTATAAGAAGCCGTTTTTAAGACTTTGCTTACTTTTGTATTTATAAAAAATTAAAGTTTTTATCTTGAAAGTATTGACTGGATTTCGTTTTTTGCTTTTTATAGGAGTAAATTTTTTGTAAAAGCGTTTTTTTATTGTGTTTTCGCAAAAAATGTTGTACAATATCACTGAATGTAATTTACCGTTGCCGTATTTGCCGTTGCTAATCGCCTATGTTTTTGCAAATTCGGTAAATGCCTAAGGAGTATTTTATTTGTTTAGTTTAAATGAAAAAATTTCAAAAGAAAGGGCTGTGAATATGAATCCCGTGGTGTTGGCGTTTATAGGCGACGCCGTATATTCGTTATACGTTAGGGAAGAACTTTCTTTTACGAAGGATTGCAAGACGGGCGAACTTAACAAACTTGCTTCCGCACAAGTTTGCGCAAAAGCGCAAGCGGAATTCGTTTCACGCATAATGGATAGTTTGACCGAAGAAGAAATCGCTATTTACAAACGGGCAAGAAATACTAAAAAAGGTACGAAGTCGAAAAACAGCACTGTTGCGGAATACAATATGTCTACAGGCTTCGAAGCGTTAATCGGTTTTTTGTATATTACCGGTAACGAAGAAAGGTTGAATTACTTACTTAATCTTTAAGGAGAAATATATGAAAACGGAAGGTCGTAACGCCGTAGCGGAACTTTTAAAAACCGATGCGGTTATAGAAAAA
Organism: uncultured Clostridia bacterium; assembly: GCA_964568155.1. Classification (GTDB taxonomy): domain Bacteria; phylum Bacillota; class Clostridia; order Christensenellales; family Borkfalkiaceae; genus UMGS775. The sequence goes on from CAZMOQ010000002.1 coordinate 1,848, forward strand.
ATATTAGTGCAAAACGGGCTTAGAGAACCCGAAGCGAAACGCCTTGTGGAAGAAATAAAGAAAAGCAGGATTAAGTTTCAGTTCGCTGACCGTTCCGCTTTGGACAAGGAAAGCCCTAGCGGAAAACATCAGGGTTTTATAGCGTATACTACCGAATTCAAATATTCCGAAATAGAAGATTTTGCAGGCGGCGAATTCGTGGTTTTGCTTGACGGAGTGGAGGACCCGCATAATTTGGGCAGTATAATAAGGGTGTGCGAATGTGCAGGCGTTGACGGGCTTATCATTCCCGAAAGGCGCTCCGCAAGCGTAACCGATACCGTTATGCGTATTTCGGAAGGCGCAGCAAATCATTTGAAAATCGCAAAAGTAACGAATATCAACGCCGCAATAGATTATCTTAAAGATTCGGGGTACTGGGTAACTGGTGCGGAACTCGGCGGTGAAAATATTTATAAAGCCGATTTAACGGGCAAACTTGCGCTTGTTATCGGCGGTGAAGGTTCGGGTATCAAACGGCTTACTAAGGAAAAATGCGACAGGGTGGTTACCATACCGATGTACGGTAAAGTAAATTCTTTAAACGCTTCCGTCGCTTGCGGCGTTGCCGTTTTCGAAGCAATGAGGCAAAGAAATGACGCTTGACGCACTGACCAAACTTTCGGATGAAGAACTTTGTTTTTTAGCGCAAAAAGGGGATAAAAAAGCCGAAAATATTTTAATAGAGCGGTCTAGGACGCTTGTTAATATAGAAACACACTCGCTTTATATCGTCGGCGGAGATATGGAAGACTTGGTACAAGAAGGTATGATAGGTCTTTATAAATCCATACGGGATTACGAAGAAAAGAAAAGCAGTTTCAAAACTTTTGCAAGGTGTTGCATAAAACGCAATATTTACAGCGCAATAAAGTTTGATAATCGGGATAAAAATAAACCGCTTAACAATTACATATCCTTAAACGCAGGCGAAGGCGACGATATCAACGCCATAGACGTTTTGGTAAACAGAGAAGTAATCGACCCCGAAACTCAGTTTATAAACAGTGAAAATTTGAAAGAATTACAAGAAAAAATCAAAAAGGTTTTAAGTAAATTCGAGTACAATGTGCTAAAATATTACGTAAGCGGATATTCTTATTCGTATATATCCGAAAAACTTAAAAAACCGCAAAAGGCGGTGGATAATGCGGTGCAACGTATTAAAAATAAAGTAAAAAGCATAATAAACGAGGTATAATATGGCATATCTTGCATTATACAGAAGATACCGTCCTTCGACCTTCGATAAACTGGTAGGACAGGAACATATAGTAAAAACGCTTGTAAACCAACTTGAAAACGACAAGATAGGGCACGCTTATTTGTTTTGCGGAACTAGGGGAACGGGTAAAACCAGTGCCGCAAAGATATTCAGTAAGGCAATAAATTGTCTTTCCCCGATAAACGGTTCTCCGTGCGGTAAATGCGCCGCCTGCCTTGCGTTAAACGACCCGTCTAATTTAGACGTTCAGGAAATCGACGCCGCATCCAACAACGGCGTAAACGAAATAAGGGAGTTAAGGGAAAAAATCACTTATCCGCCCGTTTCGGTCAGGTACAAGGTTTATATTATAGACGAAGTGCATATGCTTTCTACGGCGGCGTTTAACGCTCTTTTGAAAACGTTGGAAGAACCGCCCAAACACGCAGTGTTCATTTTGGCTACGACCGAATCGCATAAATTACCGCAAACGATATTGTCACGCTGTATGCGTTTCGATTTTAAACTTATCCCTACCGAGCGGATAGCCTCGCTTATTATGGATATTTACGACGATATCGGCAAAAAGTACGAAAAAGAAGCCGTTATGCGCATTGCGAAAGCAGGCGAAGGCAGTATCAGGGACGCTTTGTCGATAGCCGATATATGCGTGTCGTGTTCGGACGGCGTTTTGACTTATAAAGATGTTTTGGAAGTTTTGGGTACGTCGGATTCGGATAAAATAACCGCTTTGGTTAAAAGCGTTTTGGAAGGCGACGCAGGCGGCGTTTTGGAAGCCGTAGACGCATTGTCGGCGGCGGGCAAAAATATAGGGCTGCTTACAAAAGATACGGTATCCCTTTTAAGGGATTTGTTGGTCGTAAGAACTTGCAAAAAGCCGAACGACATACTTTGTTTGCCCGAAGATTCGTTCAACGAACTTAAAGAAGTTGCAAAAATCGCATCCGACGAAAGAATATTAAGGGCGATAGAAGTGTTTTCTTCGGTGGAATCCGACTTGAAATATTCAACGCATCCGAGAGTTTTGTTCGAAACCGCTTGCGTAAAAGCGGCAAGGCCCGAAAGCGATTTCGATTTGACTGCGCTTACTGCAAGGATAAAAACGCTTGAAGATAAATTGAGCGGTGGCATTGCCGTTGCGCCCGTAAAACGCACCGATAGGGCTGAAATTGTCGTTAAAAACGAAACGGTAAACGAACCCGTTAAAAACGTTGCGCCCGTCGAAAGCGTTGCAGGGCGTTCCGCTACCGAAATTATGGGGCTTTTGACTAGGGGCTTAAGACAAAGCAACGAACTTATGCTTTGGGCGGTAATTCAAGGCTTAAAAGCCGAATTTAAGGATAACACGCTTATTATAACTGCCAAAAACGAAAGCGACCTTAAGGTTTTGGAAAAAGAAGAAAATTTGTCGGCTATAAAAAAGCAACTTGCCCTTATAGGTAATATAGATATAAAAATAACGGCGCTTAATACGAATAAAAACATTGAAAAATTCGACGACGACGTTGACGAAATAAAGCGTATTTTCGGCGACGACATAGTTATCGTAAAATAATTATTTAGATAAAAAGGAGAAAAGATATGGCAGGTTTTAAAGGCGGTTACGGCGGCTTCGGCGGCGGTAATCAAATGCAAAATTTAATGAAGCAAGCGCAAAAAATGCAGGCGGAAGTCGCAAAGGCGCAGGAAGAATTAGAAGAAGCGGAAATTACGGGCGTAGCAGGTAACGGCTTGGTTACGGTTACAGTGAACGGTAAGAACGAATTTTTAGGTATTTCGATAAAACCCGAAGCGGTTGACGTTGACGATTTGGAAATGCTTGAAGACTTAATTACCGTTGCAATGAACGACGCAAAAGAAAAAGCAACCGAACTTTCCAACCAAAAACTCGGTAAGTTCGGCTCGATGGGAATGTTTTAATGAACGTTTATATAGAACCTATAGGGAAACTTATCAACGAATTTTCAAAGTTGCCCGGCGTAGGCGCAAAAACTGCGCAGAGATATGCTTATAAAGTTATAAATATGTCTAAAGCCGAAGCAGAAGAATTTGCAAAAAGCATAATCGACGCAAAAAACAAGGTTAAGTATTGCAAAATTTGCGGAAACTTTACCGACGGCGAAATATGCGATATTTGCAAACATCGTTCGGATGAAGTTATTTGCGTGGTTAAAGAGCCTAAGGATTGTATCGCAATAGAAAAACTTTCGGAATTCAACGGGGTGTATCACGTTCTTCACGGCACTATTTCGCCTATGGACGGCATAGGCCCGAACGATATCCGCATAAAAGAATTGCTTGAAAGGATAAAAGACGGCAACGTTAAAGAAATTATTATGGCAACTAATCCCGACGTGGAAGGCGAAGCAACCGCAATGTACATTTCACGCCTTATAAAACCGCTGGGGATAAAGGTTACACGCCTTGCCAGCGGTATTTCGATAGGTACGGATTTAGAGTACGCCGACGAAGTAACGCTTTCAAGGGCGTTTGTGGATAGAAAGCAAATATAAAGGTGATTGAATGAATATTTCGGTTTTAGGTTGCGGCAGGTGGGGGTCTTTTATCGCATGGTACTTGTCAGGGCAAGGGTATAACGTATTGCTTTACGGCAGGGAAACCAGCGAGAATTTTAATACTTTGTTAAAGTTTAAAAAAAACGAATACGTTTCTCTCGACGAAAAAGTAACTCTGACTTCTTCGCTTGCGTACGCTTTAGAAAATAGTGAAATTACCGTTATTTCCATAAGCAGTAAAAATTTGCGTTCGCTTATGGGCGAAATTACTTCGCTAGGCTATAACGATAGAATTATCGTTTTGTGTATGAAAGGCATAGAAGAAGATACGGGTAAAAGACTTACCGAAATCGCAATAGAAGAAGGCGCAAATAAAAATAAAATAGCGGTTTGGGTTGGACCGGGGCATATACAGGCTTTCAGTCAAGGCAAACCCAACTGTATGGTAATAGACGGCTATAATAAGGACGTTATCAAATTCCTTGCCGACGGTTGGCGTAGCGATTTAATAAGGTTTTATTACGGCGAAGATATAATCGGCAGCGAAATAGGCGCAGCCGCAAAAAACGTTTTCGGTATAGCGGCAGGTATGCTTGACGGCGGCGGATATACTACGCTTAAAGGTCCGCTTATGGCACGTGGCGCAAGGGAAATTTCCCGCCTTATAAAAAAGATGGGCGGCAATGAACTTTCCGCATACGGTTTGTGCCATTTGGGCGATTACGAAACCACGCTTTTTTCGGAATATTCCAACAACCGCCGTTTCGGCGAAGCCTTCGTAAAAAAAGAGCCCTTTACCAAACTTGCGGAAGGCGTCCACACGGCAAAAGGGCTGAAGTTGTTGGGTGAAAAGTACGGCGAAGAATTGCCCATAACGAATGCGGTTTATTCTATATTGTATGAAAATAAAGAGCCTATGACCGTATTCTTAACGTTGTTTTCAAGGAGTTCCCGTTGCGAGTTTTAATCGTCGGGAAGATTATTTTATAAATTATTGTTTTTCATAAACCGCAGTTACTTTTTGGGCTGCGGTTATTATTTTATCTTTAAGCGCTTGCGGCTTAATTACTTTTATGCCTGCGCCGAAAGTAAGTATTTTCGATACTAAGCCGTCGTCGAAGGGTAAGCGGACTTTTGCGTAAAACTCTCCGTTTTTCTCTTTTATATTTTCTATCCCAAGCCATTCTTCCACGTCGGATAATACCGATTTTTCTACTTTCATATAAACTTCTTCGGTATTGCTTTCCGAGTACCATTGTTCGAAAGGCTTGTCGGGTAGGGGTTTTCTAATAAAAGTTTCGTCTAAAATATTCGCACACTCTATCCTTCCCGTTTTAAAAAGCCTGAATTCGTTTCTCAACCTGCAATATGCGTATACGTACCAAAGCCCTTGTTTAAATACTATGGCGTGCGGTTCTATAATTCTCTCGGTAATTTCGCCCGTCCTGTCATGATACTTTATAAAAAGAGTTTTTCTTTCTTCGATAGATTTTTCAAGAACGCCGAGTTTTGCCTTGTAACTGCCCGTATCGCCCCAACGCCCTGCGTCTATAATTAAGTTGCCGTCCGATAGCGTAAGGGCGGTTTTTTCGCCTTTATACGCCGCAGTAAGTTTGTTTATGCCGCTGTCTAAATGCGGATTTTCTATTTCCCCGTTTACCGCTTTTAAGGACGATATAACCGTTTCGTATTCTTTTTCCGTTAAAAAGGTAGCGGGGATTTTAAACGTGTCGTAAATACAAAAACCGCCGCCGTGACCACGCTTGGAATATATAGGCACGCCTGCAATACTTAACGTGTCTATATACCTGAATACAGTTCTTTTTGAAACGCCGTATTTTTTTGCAAGTTTGGTTGCGTCTATTTTTTTATCCGAAAGGAAATCGAATAATACATTTATTAGGTTTTCTTCTTTCATAATTTTTAAAGTCCTTTCATAAAATTATAAAGTTGAATTATTTTTAAAATTTTTTCAAATTTATAAAAATATTTTAGCATAAGTGACATACATTTGTCAACTTATATATGGTATTATAAGTGCGTAAAAGGAGAATATATTATGAAGGACGAAATTTACGCTTATTTAACAAAACCCCAAACTTTAAAAAAGCAGGAAACGCAAACCGAAGGCAGGTTCGTAAAACTTGAAAATTTTTCGAACGGAAAGTCAAATTATATAGAAGATTTATTTAAAAACGCAAAGGGCTTTAACGTAAACGAAAGAATAGCCGCTAATCAATTTTTAGCGTAAACGGAAAGTATTTGCGCAATTCTTTCGGTTGCGGAAGAAAATTTTTCGGCGGATAATCTACGCTTAAAATTATATCTGTCGGCATAGGTGGCGGAAATTGCCGCAAGCAAACTTTCTTTGGTAAGGTTTTCTTCGTATATTACGTTAAGTAAACCTTTTTTATAAAAATAATTTGCGTTTTGTATTTGGTCGCCCCGTGAACTTTTGCTTAAAGGCACGGCTATTGCAGGAATTTGCAGGGCTAATAATTCAAATAAACTGTTTGCGCCCGCCCTTGTGACTGCCAAATCGGCGGCGGCAAACGCCTTGCCCATATCGGGCTCGAATTCCACGCAAACCTTTCCTTTATGCGTGTTTTGGGGCAGATTTCCTTTACCGCAAATATGCAATATATCGAATTGCGGTAAAAGTTCGGCGGTCGATTCGTTTACGCAGTTATTTATGGCTTTGCTGCCTTGACTGCCGCCCAAAATCAACAATACGGGCTTTTTGCCGTCAAAACCGTAAAAGGCAAGCGCATCTTTTTTAGCGTAACCGAAAAGTTCTTTTTTTATCGGTAAGCCTGTAAATTCCGCTTTTTTTATTTGCTTTGCGGTTTCGGAAAACGCCGTTAAAACTTTTTCGGCGCACGGGGCTATAAGTTTATTCGCAAGCCCCATAGATAAATCGCTTTCGTGCGTGATTATAGGAACCCCCAGCGATTTCGCCGCATAGGCAACGGGAACGGAAACGTAGCCGCCCTTAGAAAACACCACGTCGGGTTTAATTTCTTTCAATATAGTTTTCGCTTGGTTAAATCCTTTTACTATTTTAAATGGAATAAGCAAGTTTTTAGGATTAAATTCCCGTATCAATTTGGTTGCGTTTATGCCGAAAAACTTTAAGCCTGCGTTTTTTATTAAAGTTTCTTCCATACCGTTTTTCAACCCTACGTAGTATATTTCGTCAAAGGCAGGTTTAAGATATGGGATAAGCGCAACGTTCGGTATAATATGCCCTGCGGTACCGCCGCCCGTTAAAACAATTTTACTCATAATAATAATTTATGCAATTTTATAAAAAAAAGATATAACGGTAAAAAAGAATATTTTTGCAATAAAAAACCGCAACCTGTCACGATTGCGGTTTTAATATTGTATAGAACCGTATACTTACCTGCTTAGTATGACAGGTTTTGAAATTTTAGATACATTCGCCTGCCTCACGGCAAGGCTCAGTATGACAGGGGGGACGATTGCCCTTGCCTGTTTAGTATTACATTACACCATGTCATTCTGAAGTTTGCGAAGCAAACGAAGAATCTCATCGTGTAGAACTGTCATTCTGAACGAAGTGAAGAATCTTTTGGCGTTTCTTGTCGGTAATTGCATTGCTGTTGCATTTATGTTTTAGATACTTCGTAAGCCCGTCAAAGCGGGTGCGACTCAGTATGACAGGTTTTTATAATTTTAGATACATTCGCCTGCCTCACGGCAAGGCTCAGTATGACAGGGGGACGATTGCCCTTGCCTGTTTAGTATTACATTACACCATGTCATTCTGAAGTTTGCGAAGCAAACGAAGAATCTCATCGTAATGAAAAAATCTTTTGCCAAAGGCAAAAGATTCACTTCTTATAGGTTATATTTACCAAAACTTTCCCGAAAGGGGAAATAAAACTTTGCGGTAGCAAAATATCACTGCGACAGCAATATAACTTGCCGATAGGCAAATATAATAGTGCGCCGGTAATTTTTATTACCGGCGCACTAAATACATTATTTATTATCTTCGTTTGTTTCTTCCGTTTGTTGTTCAACGGTTTCTTCAACTTTTTCTTCATCGCCGAAATCTTCTAATACTTCGCCGTAAGTATATTCTTCGGCAGGAGTTTCTTCGGGTTCGTCGATTTCTTCAAGCGTTTCTTCGCTTTCGGATTGACTTGCTTCGGCTTTCGCTTTGATTGCCTTGTTCGTCTTGTTCCTACTCGTTACTTTGTAGTGCGATTTAGCGTCCTTCTTGTTTCTCTTTACCTTGCGGAGAATTGCTTTAACTATTACCGCAACTATTGCAGCAACCAACGCAACCGCAAGAATTATCGACGATAACGAAAGTGCAAGCGTCGATGCGTCAACGTCGGCACAACCTGTTTTTTCGGTCGTATCTTCCGTATCGTCATCGGTTGACGCATAGGGGTCGTTTTCGGTCGGGTTAAGTGTTGCAAACGAAACTAAAAGCAATCTTTTTTCGGTGTCGTGAGCGTAAACGGTTGATTCGGTATAAGAAATCGTATCGTCTTTGTTGTCCTTATTCCACTTAATTTCTTTATCGTTAAGCGCTTGCGTATATTTAACTTCAACTATATCGTTGTTGATATATTCGAAACCTTCGAGTTCGCCTTTGTTGGCGGAAGTAATAACGTCCGAAACGGTGAAGGAAGAACCTGTGGTTACTTCGTCGAAGAATACAAAACCTTGCGAGTTTGCTACTTTTGCACCGTCTTTAACTCTTTCGCCGTTCCACATTTCAAGTCTGTAATTTATTGCGTCTTTACCGCTTGCTACGTAGAACTTAACGGTTACCCATTCGCCTTTGGTGTCGCCTACTTTTATAACTAATTTATTATCGTAATCTTTATTATCGTTTGCGCTGAATTTTTGGAAAATCGGTTCAAGGTATCCGTCGCCCCTAGCGGTATCGATAAGGTAAATATAAGCGGTTGCGCCTTCGCTTACCTTAACTTTAACGCTAATTGTTGCGGTTGAATTTGCGCTTAAAGTCAACGCTTCGTTTTTAACGTATCCGTAGGAAGTTGCCGTTTTGTTGTAAATCATAAGGGGTTGAATGTTTTCTTCGCCCGTATAATTTAATGCGGTTTTAACTTCGGTATCGTACTTATCAACGTATTTGCTGTTTATAAGACCTGAAACTACGTTGTCGTTTTTGCTTTCGCTCGTGCCGTAATCGGTTATGCCTTTGTAACCTGATACTTTTGCAGGCTTGCTTTCGATTGTGCCTTTATCGCTGTGCGCAACCGTGAAAGAATAACTTTCGGTTTCGCTGTCTTCCGAATAATCGGATTCGGAACCTGCGTACAAAGCGAACGAATTTAACGTAGACGCACTTTCCATAATTTTATACGCAACGGATTCGTCTTTGCTTTCGATGTCATAGGTATTGTACGTAAAGTTTTTAACTTCATAAGAACCTGTTACGTAAGCGGTTTGGTCGTCGGTAGTATAAACGTCGGTAGGTCCGAAAACGAATTCGAAATAGAAAGTTCTATCTTTTTCTTCGCCCACGAAATTGTTGTTTACTACGATAGAGTACAAAGTATCTTCGTTAACGGTTACGTTGTCCAAAACTTTTTGTTCGTTGGTTTCGCCGTTGTATTCGTCGATAAGCCAAACGGTTAAGCCGTTCTTTTGCAACTTATCTACGTCCATACTAAGCGTAAACGTTATCAACGCATATTTGCCGTTTTCAACTTTGAAGTTGTTTGTAGAACGGAACGTTGCAGTAGTCGAAGTTTTGGTTTGATTAACCTTAAAGCCTGTTCCGCTTATTTTGGGGATATCTTTGCCGTGACCTTCAGGGAGATTAGTTGCGCCCGTCGGGGAAGTTGTTTCTTTCACGTCCAAAGTAAACCAGTCTTCATCGTTAGGAGTAGTCAACATTGCTGCAGGGCATAAGAAACTTACGTAATAGTTGTTGTCGTCTGCATTATCTAAAGCAATTCTTTCGCTTGAAGATTCAGCCACAAGGTTTGCCTTTGTAAATGTGTTGTTGACATTGTCAACGCTGTCTATTTCGGTATAAGCGGCGTCGTCGATATAAACGGTACCTTCAACGAAATCGCCCGTTAAGTCGCTTGAACCTTGTCCGTACCCCAAACCTACTACGAGTTTAACAGTGGTTTCCGCATATTCGTTGCCTTGAACTTGTATCGTGTACTTAGTCCATTCGGTTACGGTAATGTTTTCTACCGCATATTCGTCTTGCGTAACGCCTGCAACGGTAGTGATGATTCTTATATTCGCACCTGCCGAACCTTTAAGGTTTGCCGTTTTAAGCCAAACGGAAACTTCGCCGCAAGTTTTCGGTTCAAGGGTAAAGGTCGTGCTTGAAGTAAGTTTTTGCGCAGTGCCCTTGCCGATATTGTCCTTATAGTAGTTGTTCAGCATATAAACTTTGTTACCCTCGGCGCCTTCGTGCGTTTTGGGGTTTGCTAACAATGCTTTAAGTTCGGTTTCAAGATTCTTTTGCGCTTCTTCGTCGTCCTTATCGGCCTTTTCCTTGCCCAAACTCTTTAAGAAAGTTTCGTTTTTAGAAAGGGTGGAAATAAGTTCGTCCCAAGCGTCGTCAGCCGTGCTTATAATGCCGGAGTTTACGTTCGAACTCGATGCGCTGTTGTCGGTTGCCTTGCTCCAACCCGTTACCGAAGTGTACGGATAGTCGTCAAGGTCAACGTCGGCGGTGCCGAATTCAAAGTTACCGTTCTTAAGCGTTTGTTCGTCGTTTTCTACTTTGGTGTAAGTCTTATCGTCGGTATCGTCGGTGTCGGAAGTTCCGCACGCAACGGCGAACGCTAACGAAAGGCACATAACCGCAGTCAAAAGGAAAACGAGTGTTCTTTTTAGTTTACCGATTTTCTTTTCAGTCATTTAATTCACCTTTTAAATAGTTAAATTTTTTGAGCATTACGATTAGTATATAATATTTTAAAAGAAAAATCAATTCAAATGCAAGAAGTTTTTTCTATTTTTATTAAAAATCAAATAATATTTTAAATTTTTACGCACAATATCGGTATGAAGAACGCAAAAAAGATTATTCCGCTAATATGCGCAGGAATTACGGCAGGGCTTGTGAACGGTTTGTTCGGGGGCGGCGGCGGAATGTTGGTCGTGCCGATGCTGACCTTTTTAGTTGGTTCGGATAACAAAAAAGCGCACGCAACCGCTATCGCAATAATTTTGCCCGTTTCGGTCGCAAGCGGTTTTATTTACGCTACTTTCGGCAACTTTCATTTGCCTACGGGATTGCCCGTAACGGCAGGCGTTATTGCGGGCGGCGTTTTGGGTGCGCTGTTACTAAAAAAATTGCCGTCCAAGCGCATTGCCGTTATTTTTGCTTTGGCAATGCTTGCGGCAGGCGTAAAAATGGCGTTCTTTTAAGGAAGAATATGAAGTATTTTTGGTTTGTTATCGCAGGAATTTTGTCGGGCGTTTTGGGCGGTATGGGAATGGGCGGAGGAACGCTGCTTATCCCCCTTTTGGGTTTGTTTTATCAAGTTCCGCAACACACCGCTCAGGCAATAAATTTGATAAGTTTCATTCCTATGGCGGCGGTTGCGCTTATTATACACGCAAAAAACGGTTTGGTGGACTTTAAGGACGCAATCACGGCGGCTGTTCCGGCAGTGATATTCGGCGTTTTATCGGCTTTTGCGGCAAAGGGAATTAACGGTGAAATTTTGCGCAGGGGCTTCGGTTGTTTTTTAATATTGCTTTCGGTATTTCAAGCGCTGGTCGGTATAAAAAAATCTTAATTGCAATTTGTGCAAATTGCTCAACCTTAAAATTTGAAATTTACTTGCAGCAAAGCGCATTAAACGGGGGCTGTTTTGTCGAAAAATGAAAATAAATTTCAAAAAATTTAAAAAAATCCCATAAAAAACTTAAATAAAAAAAATTTTAAAAAAATGTGCACAAATTTTTAAAAACCCTATTTACAACTAGCGAAACTTGTGGTATAATATGTACAACTCATAATTAAAATAACCGTAACTTACGGGTTTTTGCGGTTTGCGGAATGATAATAATTTTCAGTTTTCGCCCTGCAAAAACAAGCGAATTATGTTTAATATTATATTTTTGGTGGTATAAAGTGGAAAAAATTGCAATTATCGATTTAGGTTCTAACACGGCTCGTTTACTTATCGTTGATATTTCGGCGACGGGCCATTTTCAAATAGTTGACCAACTCAAAGAAGCGCCTAGACTCGGCGAAGGTATGGAAAGGGACGGTTTCTTGAAGCCGCAGAGGATTCAGGAAACTATCAGAACGCTTAAAATGTTTCGCAAGTTGTGCGACAGTTACGGGATAGAAAAAGTCATCGCAGTGGCTACTGCGGCTGTTCGTATGGCTAAAAATCAACGCAGTTTCCTTGACGAAGTTGCGTCCGTTTGCGGTATAAAATTTAAAGTTTTAACTGCCGAAGAAGAAGCCATTTACGTATACAAAGGCGTAATAAACACGATGGATATTCCCAAAGGTCTTATTTTGGAAATCGGCGGCGGCAGCACTAAGATAGTTTATTATAACAGAAGAAATCTTCTTGCGCACGAAACTTTGCCGTTCGGCGCAATAACGCTTACCGAACTTTTCGCAAACGACGGATTATCTCCCGAACAACAAGCGGAAAAGATAGAAGAATTCTTTACCGAACAACTTTCGCACATAACTTGGCTTAAGTCGGTCGACCCCGAAGCGCAACTCGTCGGCGTAGGCGGTTCTTTCAGAAATCTATGCAGAATGTCTAAGATTATGAGAAAGTATCCTATGCGCAACATACATAACTACGTTTTGAAGGATACCGATTTTAACCATACTTACGATTTGTTAAAGAGTCTCGATTTGGATAGAAAGAAAAAAATCAAAGGTTTATCCAGCGGCAGGGCCGATATTTTACCTTCGGCGTTGGCGGCTATATCGGCGTTCAAAAAGTACGTTAATAAAGGTAATATCGTAGTCAGCGGAAGCGGCTTAAGAACGGGAATTATATTCAACTACGCCGTTCCTACCACAGTAGACAAGCCTATTTCGGACGTTTTGACTTTCAGCCTTAACGGGCTTACCGAACTTTACGGTTGCTATAAACCGCATACCGAACAAGTCCTTGACCTTTCTATTCAGTTATTTAAACAATTAAGGGTTTTGCATAAATTCCCGAGACAATACCTGAAAATATTAAAAGTTGCGGCAATCTTGCACGACGCAGGCGCAAAGGTTAGGTATTATAATTACGAAAAGCATAGCGGTTATATCATTATGAACGCTAATATTTACGGTTTAAGCCATAAAGACACCGTTATTGCGTCTTTCGTTGCGGCTAATTCTTCTATCGAAGATATAAATATGGCTGAATGGGGCAGGTATAAAGAACTCGTTACCGACGAAGATATGGAAACGGTAAGGAAGTTAGGTACTATTTTAAGAATCGCCGACGCTTTGGATAGAAGTATGTGCGCAGCCGTAAAAGGCATAAATTGCGATATTTTGGGGGATTCCGTTATTATGAAAACGGAAATCGACGGCGACGCTTCTCTTGAAATAAATTCGGCTTTGCAAATCGGACCCGACTTCAGAAAGATATTCAAAAAGAATCTCGAAATACTCTGATAAATCGCAACGTCGTGCTCGGCACGGCGTTTTTACTATGGGATTATGAAACTTATTTTGGCAAGCGGCAGCCCACGCCGCATAAAGTTTTTAAGCGAACTAGGGCTTGAATTTCAAGTGATTCCTTCGGGCGACGACGAAACCGTTGACGAAGGTTTGCCTATTGACGAAAAAATTAAGGCTATCGCATTAAAAAAGGCAAAGCAGGTATTTGAAAATCATAAAGATTGCGCCGTGCTTGCAGCCGATTCGGTAGTGTTCTTTAACGGCAAAATCATAGGCAAGCCCAAAGACGAAGCCGATGCGGTGCGGATACTTAAAGCGTTAAGCGGCAACAGGCACGAAGTAAAAACGGCTTTCGCATTTATTTCAAACGATTTTTTTTATAACGAAACGGTTACTACGGAAGTTTTTTTCAACGAACTTACCGACGACTTTATAACCGAATACGTAAAAACTGGCAGTCCGCTGGATAAAGCGGGTGCTTACGGCATACAGGACGGAAATATAGTAAAACGCTTTAACGGCAGTTATACGAACGTCATAGGCTTGCCTATGGAACGCATAATTGCGGTTTTAAAGGCGGAAAATTTTCTAGTTTAAGGAGAACGGAAAAATGGCTTTAAAAGCGGGTATCGATATAGGAACCAGCACGACTTCTATTTATGCGCTAGGTAACGGCATAGTTTTGCAAGAACCTACGGTTGTCGCTCTCGGCGGAGAGAACGGGAAAAGCAAAGTAAAGGCGGTCGGCTCGGAAGCAAAAAAACTTATCGGCAAAACGGCTGAAAACACAAGGGTGTTTTTTCCCGTTTTCGAAGGCGAAGTCGTAAACGAAAAATACGCCGCTACTATGCTTACGGAGTATTTGCGCAAAATAAAATTCCAAAGGGGCGGCGTCGTAGCGTCGGTGCCTTGCGGTGCGGAATCTTCTTTAATTAAAAAACTCGACGACGTACTTACGGGCGCAGGGGCAACGCAAACTTTCTTCGTCGAAACCCCCGTCGCAGCGGCTATCGGGCAAGGAATACCGTTATCGGAATCCACGCCGTGTTTTGTTATAGATATGGGCGGCGGCGTTACAGATATCGCAGCGCTTTCTTTAGACGGAATAATCGCAGGCGTTTCCGTAGGAATGGGCGGTAAGAACGTGGACGTTTGGCTTATCGACTACATAGCGGAAAATTACAGTTTGCAAATAGGACTTTTAACTGCGGAAAGAATAAAAATTCAAATAGGCAGTTTGTTTGAAAACGATTCTTTAAGCACTGTCGTTAACGGTAGAGATTTAACTACGGGTACGCCCCGTTCGATAGTTATAAAAGCCGACGATATAGCCGAACCCGTTAAAAGATATTACAATAAAATTTTTGAAATAGCGTCGTCCGTTCTTTCTAAATTGCCGCCTGAAGTTTCTGCCGAAATAAGGCACTCGGGAATATACGTGTCGGGCGGTGCCAGCGGTATAGTCGGGCTTGAAACTTACTACCGCAAAAAATTCGGAATGAATATAAACATAGCGGAAGAATCTTCGTCCTGCGTCGCAACGGGTTTGGGGGTTCTTGCGTCGAATCCCGAACTCTTAAAAAGCCTTAAAATAAACGAAGACTAATAAATTATACAAAAAACCGCAAATTTCGTGCAAAAACGCCGAAGTTTGCGGCTTTTTTATTGTTAAAATTTGGGTATGGCAAGAAAAATAGTAGTAACGTCGGGCAAAGGCGGAGTGGGTAAAACAACTATTGTCGGCAATTTGGGCGTGTATCTTTCTTCGCTCGGTGCAAGGGTGGTTTTGATTGACGCCGACTTCGGACTTAATAACCTTGACGTTGTTTTAGGGATTGAAAATAAAATACTTTACGACGTATCCGACGTCATCGACGGCAGGTGCAGGGTGCGGCAGGCGTTGATTCAACATCCGCTTCATAAAAACTTATATGCGCTTTCGTCCAACGGCTTAAAATGTTCGTCGGGCGTAGGTGCGCAAAACCTTAAGATTATAGTCGATTCTCTTTCGGGACTTTTCGATTATCTTATTTTAGATTGTCCTGCCGGAATGGATTCGGGATTTCACAGAGCGGTTTCTTGTGCGGACGAGGCGGTTTTGGTAACTACTCCGTCCCCGTCAAGTTTAAGAGACGCCGACAAGGTAATTTCGGCAATTAAAAGTTACCGCCCTTCGAAAATAAGTTTGGTTTTAAACAGGGTAAGGGGAGATTTGGTTCTCGGCGGAAAAACGCTTTCGCCCAAAGACGTTGAAAGTTTGCTTAAAATCCCCTTGATAGGCGTTATCCCCGAAGACGACGAAATTTTTTTGAAATGTTCGGGGTTTTCGGTTACGGGCAGGGCGAATAAAGCGTTTCGTATTTTGGCTAAAAACGTGTACGGCGGAACTAAAAAGATATACGACGCCACCGCAAGATACACGGGGTTTTTCGGTAGTATTAAAAGGAGTTTTAAAAAAAGCGTATGAAGTCCAAAATAAAAGGAGAATTGACACGGCTTAAAAACGTGATAGAGAGCGACAGGTTAAGCGTTTCCGAAAATTTCGACGAACTTATAACGTCGGATTTATATGCCGTTTTAAGCGATTATTTCGATTTAAGAACGCCACCCGTTTTAACGGTAAGCAAAGAAAACGGCGGATATCTTATAAGGATAGAAAGTTTAGCCTTTCGCATAAAAACTTTCGGCGTAGTCCCCAAAAATTAACGTTTTATTAAAAAACAAGCAATATGTGTGCGTATTGCTTGTTTTTTTCGAAAAAGCCGTAAAAAAATTCGTATAGTTATTCGCCCGTTGCAAATAATAAGCGTGTGATTAAAAAGGAGAAAAAATGAAAGCGACAGGTATAGTTAGAAGAATTGACGAACTAGGCAGGGTTGTCATTCCTAAGGAAATAAGAAGAACGCTCAGAATAGACAGCGGCGACCCTTTGGAAATTTACACGGAAAAGGACGAACTTATCTTAAAAAAATATTCGCCCGTTGCGAATATCGAAAATATCGCCGACGATTTTACCGCTTGTTTTTCTTCGGTAGCGGACTGCGTTTGCGTTATTACCGATACCGATAAAATAGTAAGCGTATCGAGTAGTAAAATGTCGTCGGAAGTCGGTATGCCGATAACGCAGGAATTTACAAAAACCATAAAACAAAAGAAAAGTATTTTGCTTGATAGTTCGACCTCTAAAATAATTCCCGTTTCAACGGGGTACGATTATTCGTTCGACAGCCAAATTATAGTGCCCGTACTATCGTCGGGGGATTTGGTCGGCGCAATTTCGGTCTTTAGACGAGATAAGGAAAATCCTTTAACTTCGGTAGATGTAAAACTTTGTGTTTTGGGGGCGGAACTGCTTGCAAAAAGGTTCGAATAAAAAACTCGTTAAAAACGCTGCGGTAATAAGTTTCGGGGGATTCGTTTCCAAACTTTTGGGGGCTTTTTACCGTATCCCTTTAACCAACCTTTTAGGCAGCGCAGGGCTCGGACTGTATCAAATGGTGTTTCCCGTTTATTGTATTTTGTTGGACTTTGCAGGGGCAGGGTTGCCTTGCGGACTTTCTAAGTTGATATCGTCTAACGTAGGCGAAAACGCCGAACAAAAAAATTTGGAATTGCTTAAAGTTTCTTTGAAACTTATGTTTGTTACGGGCGCTTTGTGCGCCCTTTTAATGGCTGTTTTTTCAAAACAAATCGCACAACTTCAAGGTAACGTAAGTGCAAAAAACGCATATATCGCACTTGCGCCGTCTGTGTTTTTCGTTGCGCTTATTTCTTGTTACAGGGGGTATTTTCAAGGCAAACAAAATATGTTGCCGACGGCGGTTTCGCAAATAACCGAACAAGCGGTAAAACTAATAGCAGGGCTGTTTTTAGTCGGATTTTTTGCGACTTCGGCAGCAGTTGGAGCAACATTAGCCGCTTTGGCGGTGTCGATATCGGAATTAGTAGCGCTTGCGGTTATGTTTTTTATTTTTAAAAAGCGTCGATTAAAACTTATTGCAGGCGGCAAGACCGATTTCGTTAAAATAAGCAAAAGTATAGTAAAAATATGTTTGCCCGTTACGCTTACGGGCATTATGTTGCCCTTTTCCAACGTAATAGACAGTTTTTTAATAATAAACGTTATGGGCAGATATTCGCAAAACGCCACTTCTCTTTACGGAATATTTTCGGGCGGCGTGGCGTCGGTTATCGGCGTTCCCGTTTCGTTGTGTTACGGGCTTGCGGTATCGGCTTTGCCTGCGGTGTCGAAAAACGCTGCGGAAAACCGTTCGGACGATTGTTCTTCTTCGGCTATTTTGCTGACCGCTATTTTATCGGGCATTGCCGCCGTTTTGTGTTTGTGTTTTTCAAATACGTTAGTAAAAATATTGTTTTACGGTTTGTCGGTAGAAGATAAATTTGTAGCAATAAATTTGTTAAAAATAACTTCGGTTTCTATTTTTTTAACTTCGGTATTGCAAACGGTAAATTCAACGCTTATAGGGCAAAACAAGCCGTACGTGCCCGTAATAAGTTTGTTTATCGGCATAGCAGTTAAAACGGTAAGCGAAGTTATCTTGCTTAAAAACCCCGAATTTAATATTTACGGAGCGGCTTTTTCTTCAAACTTGTGTTATTTTGTTGCGGTTTTTGTCGATTTGCTGTATATTATTATGGTACGGAAATTAAAAGACTCGAAAAATCGTTTAATAAAGGAAAATTTATGACGCTTGACGAAAGAATAAAGGAAATTGTTAAAAAGGAAAGTTTTACGTTTGAAGATTTAGCGGATATAGTAAGGTATTTGCGTTCGGAAAACGGTTGCCCGTGGGATAAAGCGCAAACGCACGACAGCATAGAAATAAACTTAATCGAAGAAACTTACGAACTTATCGACGCAATAAAAAAACGCAGTCCCGAAAAAATGATAGAAGAATCGGGGGACGTTATATTGCAACCCGTTTTCCACGCAGTAATGGGCGAAGAAGAAGGTTCTTTTACCCTTCAGGAAGTTATCGACGGGGAATGTCGCAAACTTATAGACAGACATTCGCATATTTTCGGCAGCGATACCGCTTGCGACGAAACCGCCGCATTAAAGCAGTGGGAAAAGAATAAGTACGTTGAAAAAAACTTGCAAACAGCAGGTCAACGGGTAAGCGATATACCTAATAATTTTCCTGCGCTTTTAAGGGCTGAAAAAGTTCAAAAACGGGCGGCTAAATTTAATTGCGATTTTACTTCCGTAGAACAAATTTACGATAAAATAAAAGAAGAAACCGAAGAAGTTCGCAATGCCGAACTAACGGGGGATAAACAAAAATTGCAAGAAGAAATAGGGGATTTGTTGTTTACCGCAGTTAATTTGGCAAGGTATTACGGCGTCGAAAGCGAAACTGCGCTTTCTTCTTCTACCGAAAAATTTATTTCAAGATTTTTGCAAGTGGAAAAACTTATCGAAAACGACGGAAAGACTTTCGGCGAACTTACGCCCGAAGAAGTCGACGGGTATTATAATGAAGTTAAAAAGCGTTAATATAGGCGGCAAACAAACCAAAAACAACGTGTTTTTAGCGCCGCTTGCAGGATATACCGACTTTGCGTTCCGTTCGTTATGCGCAAGTTTGGGCGCAGGGCTTACTTTTACGGAAATGGTAAGCGCAAAGGGCTTGGTGTATAAAAACAAAGGCACGAAAGAACTTTTATATACTTACGGAAACGAAGAACTTACCGCCGTTCAAATTTTCGGCAGCGAACCCGAAATTATGAAGCAGGCTGCCTTGTCGGAAGAACTTGCCCCCTTCGATATTATAGACATAAATATGGGGTGCCCCGTGCCGAAGATTTACAATAACGGCGACGGCAGTGCGCTTCTTAACGACATAAGTTTGGCTGAAAAAATTATAAAAGCGGTATCTTCGACGGGCAAAACGGTTACGGTAAAGATACGCTTGGGTACCGAAAGGGGTAAATGCGTAGCCGCCGAATTTGCAAAGGCGGCGGAAAACGCAGGTGCAAAAATGATTACGGTACACGGTAGGTACCGCCCCGATTATTATTCGGGAGAAGTGGATTTTTCCGCCATAGAAAACGTCAAAAAATCCGTAAAAATTCCCGTTATAGCCAACGGCGGCGTGTTTACCGTAGCCGATGCCGATATCCTTTACGAAAGGACGGGCGCCGACGGAATTATGCTGGCAAGGGGCGCTTTGCAAAATCCTTTTTTGTTTTCGGATTTGACGGGAACTAAAACTTCGCTGACGCTTAAAGATTTTATAATAAAGCATATTTCTATACTCAAAGAAAAATTCGACGACAGGTATATTGCAGTAAATTTCAGAAAGATAATGCCTAATTATTTAAAGGGCGTTCCCTGCGATAAACTTAAGAAAATAGCGTTTACGAAGTGTGTTTCTACCGATGAAATTTTAAGCCTTTTAGACGAAATTTTTTAACAAAAAAACTTTACCCGCAATATACTGTAAGAGAATATTTCGGGGTGCTGTAAGTGAAAGTTAATTTCGTAACGGGGCAAAATTTGAATGTCTTTTGGCAAAACGGGCTGGAAAAAATTGAAAAATCCGACCTTTTGTGTTTCGGTTTTAACGGTTTGGGCCTTGTGAGTTATAAAAAAGAACTTGACGGGGAAACTGAATTTTTCCACGACGCCGCAGGGCTCAGCAGGGAAACGGGCGGAGTGGTAATTTCGGGGTTGGATACCGATGCGTACGGGGTGTACCGCCATTCCGCAGTGATTGCGGAAAGGGGCAAAATACTCGGCGTTTCGGATATGAGTTTCACGCTTGACGAAAGCGAATTCAAATCGGGCGGAAATTTCAGGGTTTACGAAACCCGCATAGGCAAAATAGGTTTGTTGGTCGGGGACGATATATATTTTTCGGAGGCGGCAAAAGTGCTTGCGCTTTGCGACGCCGATATAATAATTTCGGTTTTCGGCAGGATAGATAACGGTATGTCCGAAATAATGACTCGTGCGTCGGCTTTTTCAAACGGCGTAACCATTGCGCTTTTATCGCAAGGTGCGGTTACCGTAGTAGGTCCTATGGGTGACATTTTGCTTTCGTCGAGAAAAGATTTGGTTTCAACGGATATAAAAATAACTAAAGATTACCGCCGTATCAGCACACGCAGACGGGGTTATACCTTCGATACGGTGTTTTAAAGGAGAGTTTATGTTTAACATAGTTTTGGTAGAACCCGAAATTCCGCAAAATACGGGTAATATCGTAAGAACGTGCGCCGCAACGGGAACAAACTTACATATCGTACGCCCTATGGGCTTCGAAGTTACGGACAAGCACTTAAAAAGAGCGGGGTTGGATTACTGGTATTTGGTAAATATATCCTACTACGACAGTTTTAAAGAAGTTGCCGATAAGTTCTATAACGGCAATAATTTTTGGTTCTTTTCGACCAAGTCGGAAAAAACGCATAGCGAAGTACAATTTAAAGACGGCGATTTTTTGGTGTTCGGTAAGGAAACCAAAGGTTTGCCCGAAGACCTTTTAAGGGAACATTACGGCGAATGTGTAAGAATACCTATGATAGACGAAAGCCGTTCGCTTAATCTTGCAAATTCGGTATGCGTGGGCGTTTACGAAGCGTTGCGCCAACAGGGGTACGAAAATTTAAAGAAAAAGGGTGAAATCCCTACGAAATGATATTATATATATCGTTTTTCGGCGTGCAATCGGTTGACAACCTTTACAAAATATAATAAAATATCAAATGGAAAATAAAAGCGGAGGATTTTTTTATGAATAAGAAATCAATCAAAGACGTTGACGTTAAAGGCAAAAGATGCTTAGTAAGAGTTGACTTTAACGTTCCTATGAAAGACGGCGTTATTACCGACGAAACTCGTATTAACGGCGCTCTTCCCACAATAAAGTATCTTATAGACAACGGCGCAAAGGTTATACTTTGCTCGCATATGGGCAAACCCCATAATATCTTTACCGAAGGCTTTTCTTTGAACAAGAAGGAAAAGAAAGCGGTTGAAGCGTTGCCCGTAGAAGAACAAGCAGCCGCTAAAGCGGACTACTTAAAAAAGGCGCTTAAGGATAAAGAAAAGTTTACCTTAAAGCCCGTTGCCGAAAAACTTTCCGAAAAACTCGGTAAAAAAGTAGCGTTTGCAACCGACGTGGTAGGCGAAAGCGCCGACGCTGCAGTTGCTGCGTTAAAAGACGGCGAAGTAGTATTGCTTGAAAACACCAGATTCGAAGCAGGCGAAGAAAAGAGAGACGAAGCGCTTTGCAAAAAACTCGCTTCCTACTGCGATATTTACGTAAACGACGCATTCGGTACCGCACACCGTTCGCACGCAACTACTGCGGCTATCGTTGAATACGGTTTCGTTAAGACTGCGGTTTGCGGCTTCCTTATCGAAAAAGAACTTAAGGTTATGGCAAACGCTCTCGAAAACCCCGTAAGACCTTTCGTTGCAGTTTTGGGCGGCGCAAAGGTAGCGGATAAACTTAAAGTTATAAGCA
>CAZMOQ010000003.1:0-22421 GCA_964568155.1 uncultured Clostridia bacterium
ATAATTTGATACGGTCGTTTCCTTCCCCGTACCACCTAAACGTCATTTGCATTTTCTTCTCCTTTTCGTTTTTCAACGATTAAATTACTTTTCTATTATGTTTATAATCAACTTATCCAAAACGGGATTGCAACCGATACAACCGTCTAAAGCCGAAAGCGTTGAAAGAATAATTTTGCCTTTTCCGTGCGGTTTTTCCGCCATTATTAACTTATGCTTTTTATGTAAAGCGTATTGCGGGTCGGCAACGTCCTCGAACGTATATAAAATTTCCTTTGCGCCCGTCCATTCGAATTTGAACCAAGCGGTTAAATCTTGATAATCCTTCTTTTCGTTATAGAAGTTTTGGAAATCGGTTTCGGCAAATTCTTTCGTGTATTCGCTAGTTTCGCTCCTTGCAACGAAGTTATTCGCACGGACTTCTTCTTCCAGCGTGTGTATTCTGAACACTATATCTTCGCCCAAAACATTTAAAGGCTTATCGATAAACACCACTACCTTTTTACCTTGCTTTGCGGCGGTTTCCAACGCTTCTTGATTATGCAAATAGTAATCTCTATCCGTAAATAAAATATTTTCGTCAATTAAGCCGTCGCATACTTTCTTTACCGATTCAAGTTTTTCGCTTAAAATAACGGGCGTTTTAGATGATTTTACAAGCGGCGGTTTTACTACGTATTCAACTTCGTCGTAAGTAACTTCGTTTCCGTTTATGAGTTTTGCGACGATACGAATTTTCCCTGCGAAATCTTTTTCAACTATCGTTTTAATTTCTCCGCCGTACGTAGTGCCGACTTCTTTTGCGTTTATATCCGTTTCGTACGTTTCTTCGGCTTTACCGTTATAATATACCGTTACTACGGCTTTGGTTTTTACGCTTTGCGGCGTATCGTTGAAAGCGTATATCTCGGTCGTAAACGAATCCCCTGCGTAAACGGTATATTTATCCCTGCGCAAACTTATCCTTACGGGAATATTAGATTCCTTAAACGCATAATACGCAGGTTTGGGAATTCTATCCACGTCGACAAGCGTTTTCGTCCAGCCGCACGGCCAAGCGTCTATTAGAAGATGAACGGCGGTGCTTTCGATATAATCCGACCTGAAGCGCAAAATATGAACGTAATCCTTAATGGCTTTTCTTTGCCAGTTGCGGCTTTCTTTAATCCATTCCCTTGCGGTGTTTTGTTCGGGGAAGAAATCTCCGTGCAAAATGTAACATTGTTCTTTTGCTATGGGCTTAGGCGACCACGCTTCGTCCTGCGTTTTCGGTAGCCATTCCTTAGGACAATATTTTTGCATAAGTTCCCATCTATCCAAGCCGTCCACGCCGAATTCTCCGCAACCCGTCATCCAGTCAGGTCTTATAGGCGGCAAATATCCTTTGCGAAGTTTTCCGCTGGGCATTCCGTGCGATACATACCAAAAGGTATAACAATGAAAGTCGCTTATTCCGTGAGTTTCGGGGAGCGGCGCATAATCGCCTTCGTTATACTTTAATACTCGATTAGGATTATATATTTCAACTACGTTTTTAGCGGCGTCGAAGAACTTTTCTATATCGAATCTTGAAAGGTTATACTGTTCCTTTCCCCAAGCGGTTTTATCCAACGTTTCGTTGCAAAAGGTTTCCACTACGACGCAAGGGTGATTTCTCGTAAGCAGTTCCATTTCCCTTACTTGTTTCAACGCTTCGCCTACGGCGCTGGGTTTCAAATAACTGAATAAAGGAAAATCGCTTTGACAAAGCATACCCAGCATATCGAAATACGTATAAATATCATCGTATACGGGGCGTTGAGTCATTCGGTAGAAATTCAAATTCGCTACCTTTGCTATCAAAATATCGTCTATAAGTTGCTCGTAATCGGAATTCATAACGCATCTGGGCAAATGTCCCATTTCGTTAGTTCCACGCAACATTATGCGTTCGTTATTTAAATAGAACGCACCTTTAGGATTGCTGTTTTCGTCCATAACGAACTTACGCATACCGAAATGCGTTTGCTTTTGGTCTATTACGTTGCCGTTTTCATCGGTAAGCGTTACCGTTATTTCATATAAATACGGCGTTTTTTGAGTCCATAATTTGAAGTTAGGCATAGAAAAATTAGCCGTAAGATAATTTTCGTCTACGGTAAAAGAATCTGTCTTGCCTTCCACATTTTCAAATACTTTTTCTTTGAAATTTCTACCTTCTACGGTATAAAATATCTTATATTGGCAAGTTTTGTAAGCATAAGTAAACACCGTCGCACTTACCGCAATTTCGCCCTTATCTATATCGGGCTGTACGAAAATATCCGAAATTCTACTGTCGTTTACGACCGACGCTTTAACCTTACCGAATATTCCTGCGCCTGCAGGGCAATGATGCCAACCGAGCGTAGGTTCGTCGTATCCTAAATGGGTTGCGCCGTAAATTTTATCCCCGTTATGTACCATTCCGTCAATTTCTATACCCGAACTGGTTACGTCGTTTTTGACTACTACTAAAAGAATATTTTTTCCTTCGCAAATGTAATCGGTTATATTGACGCTAAACGGCGCGAAAAAGCCCGTGTGCCGTCCTGCCATTCTACCGTTGATATAAACTTCCGCAATATAATCGACCGCTTCGAAATCCAACACGTAGTATTTTCCGTTTTGCTTATTATCTATCGTAAATTCGGTACGGTAAAACGCATTCCACCTTCCCGTAGGGCCCGTATAATGCGGTATTTTCACCTGTTCCCATTCGCCTTCGCCGTTTAACACCCCGTTAAAATTCTTTTTATCTTCTTCGGTTTCCTTTCTATAAAAAAAGTCGGAAATTAAATTTTCGTTGCAATCTATTTTTCTAGCGTGATTTTCCAAAAACGGCGCATAATACTTGCGAAGTCCGCTTTTTTCTTTCAAAAAATCCCGATACGCTTTTTCTTCGTCGAACGCGGGCGCTGAAATTTCTTGCAAATCCGTTTTATTAAGTTCTTTCATTTGTATATTTAACGGCGGAATTTCGGCAAGGCGTTTTACTTCACCCGTCATTTTCTTTCCGCCTGCCGCAATTTGTATAAATCTATCTACTTCTTGTTTTTTCATAATATACCACCTTTATAATTAAAATTATTCTTCGCCGACGAATATCGTAGCGCAAGACCATGCGTGAACCGACGGTAGCGTTACGTAATAATCGTTTCCTTTCTTTTCAAACGGTAATTCGCCGCAGCCGTTATATTGAGAATCGTAATAAAATTTTTCCTTATACGGATTACGAATTTTTATCGTAACGGGCTCGCTTTCCCCGACCGTTCTGTTTAGTACCGAAACGCAAACTACTTGCCCGTTTGCGTTAATGCGGGGGAACAAATACGCTTTGCTTTCAGGAGTATTCAATTCCACGCAAAGCGGTTTGCCGTTAACGTACTCGAAAGCGTTAAAAATTTGCTTTGCTTTGAAAGAACTGATTCCCGGCCGCCAAAAAACAGGGCCGATTTCGCAATATATCCGCCGTGCCCCAACGTGTTTGAAATTTGCAAAGAAACGGTTATTCCCTTCTCTCTCAACAAATCGGCGTACTCACCCGTGATTTTTATAAAATCCTTTAAGTCGTCGTTTTTAGGATAACCGTAAGGCGTTGCCAACCAAACTTCGTCGCACGAACCTTTATTTTTTACTATACAATCGATAATTCCGTCCGTCAGCGTTTTGTTTTTCAACATTTTTTGGTCGCCGAATCTTTGTATTAACATAATTTTTTCCCCGTAAAATTTTAATTAAAATAGTTTAAATCGATAAAAAATCTACCTGCGTCGAACGAATAAGATTTACCTTTAAATATTATCGTCCCCGATTTTTCCGCATTTATATGCAAAAGTTCGCAATCTTCGTTAAAAGAAACTTCGTAGCAATCGTCTTGCGAACGAATAGTGCAATTATATGCGGAAACGCCGTCTGACTTTATTATAACGAACGCCTTTTTGAGTAAAGTTTCTTCCAAACACTTAAAATGCTCGTGAACGTCGTTATCGCAACAACCGCCTTGGTCGTCTACGGGCTCTACCCTATCCTCGTAAATCAACGCACAGTTACGGTAGCCGCCCGTAACTGTGGCGTTTTCCCCGATACGATACCAGTCCGATATCATATTCAAATAAGTTTCGCCGAAAACTTTTCTTTCAAACTTACCGTCGTAAGAACTTCCTTCTACGCCGTAAAGATTTTTATAGCCGTCTTTGCAAACATTACTTTCGTCGGGAATAAAAACTTTTAAATTCAAATACGGGTCGACGACGAAAGCCCAACACAAATTTCCGTTTTCGTCAATCGTTTGCAAGCAAGCGCCGACGCTGTCGATTGTTTCCCGTAAATATTCTTCTTTGCCCGTAAGTAAATACAAGTAGTAAGTCGCATAATTTTTCCAAGACGACCACCCGTGCGGAGAAGAAAGCATATTGCCCCTTATAAGAATATCGAACTGCGCTTCCCAAAAACGCAAAGTTGCGCCGCGCATACGTGTATCGGGGACGTAATTTTGTTCTAAGCATCTATGCACGGAAAGCATATGTTCGCAAGCCCGTATATACGGGGCACGCTGCGATTCAGGCAAAGTCAGCGCAAAAAAGCCTATTTGCAAAGCGGCGCAAGAAATCATTCCGTCTTCTAAGGTATGTTCGCCTTCGGTGCCTATTCTTTCCTGCAATAAGCACAAATCGTCCACAGCCCGTTTTACCGCAGCGTAATGCCTTTCGTACCGCTCCTTAAACAACGGTTCGTCGGACAAACTTTTTTCGCATAACGCAAGTTCTAATATGCTTTTAGCAATATAAATTACGCAAGTGTAATGTTCGTTTAATTTTCTGAAAGCGCCGTCGGCGGTTTGCCGTTTTATTAAATTTTCCGCCATTAAATTTGCGTAATCCAGATATTTTATATTTTCTTTCGGATTCGATTCGTATGCGTCAACCAAAACGCCGACAGCCGTTGCGGTGTTTTGTATCCGTTGCGGCATAATTTTAACTTCACCCGTTTCGAAATCGAAAAGATAAGAAGTTACTTCTTCAAAAGATTTTTGCAAAGCGTCGTCTAAAACTTTATTCGGATAATGTTTTTTCGCCAAAAAAGCGGTATAAAAACCGTACCAACTTTCACAACAAACGGTAGCCCTTTGCGGCTTAACTGCGGCGTTTATTCTTGCTTGTTCCAAATACCACTTATAATCTCGCCTGCAATATACTTTTGCCGTTGCTGTTTTTCCGTTCGAATCTACTACGGTAATATCGTAATAGCCGTAATTATCCGCAACAATTTCCGAATTGCAAACTAATTTACCGTCGGGCGTTTTAATTTGCAAAGTATAATCGGTTTCGGAATACGCTTTTACTTTAAATGTTTCGCCTTTTGCAACGGTAAATTTATCGACCGTTATAACGGGCAAATAAAAACGCTTGGAAACTTCGGTTAAAAAATCGGCATTATCGGGTAACGAATAAAACCAAATACGCCTATTTATAGTTTGGTAAGGTTTTAATTCTTTTAAATTTTGCGGATAACGCTCGGGTAGCGGACCCTTACACGTCAACAACAAATTAGTATTAAGTATTCTATGTCCGAAATATCCGCTGTCCTCGTTCTCGCCCGATATTTTATTATAATCTATCTCCCACGCAGCGATAGGCTCCTGCGAAACGACCGCTAATCTCCGTTGAGTGGGAGAAATAAAACAACCAAAAAAATGCGTTGTTTCACAACGCAAAAAGTTGGGAAACAACCTGTCGTTCCATTGCGGATATTCAATCATATAAGAATCGATACCCAACTTCACCCCTATTGCTTCCGGAGCATAAATTTCATTTTTTTCGTTTTTAATACTAACATCAATAAAAAAACGATTGTCTTCTTCGCCGTAATTCAGCGAAAACGCCACAAAGCCGTTCGTGCCGACATAACCGTTTTTTGTCTTTTTTAATGCGACGGGATATTGAACCCCGTCGTTTTTAATGTAAAAACTCGGTCCTCGCCCGAAAATTACTTTATCTTCGGGCGAAAACACGATTTCATCAAGTATTCCGTCAGTTACGCTCTTGTATTTTATTAACATACAACCCTCACCAAAAATTACGCTAACTACTTAATCATATAGGAACGATAGGAGCCCACTGCGACAACGTAATAGTTATATCTTCGTACACGGGCAAAGAAAAATTATATTCTTTTCCGTTACAAAGCCACTCGTATTCAACATTGTCGATATTTTCGACTGCGGGCGCTTCAACGCAAGTTCCCTTACGAACGTTTTTTGTTACGGTATTGCCATTTATAATAAACGTAACGGTACACGTAACCGCTTTATAATAAACTTTCAACACCAAAGAACCGTCGGAAACTATTACGCCCGATTCCAAAGAGTCGGCGTGCGTAAACTTTTCATATCCGTTTAAGTTTTCTAACAACGGCGCAATAACGGTTTCGTTTATTTTGCCGCTTTTTATAACGGTAAGTTTATCGTCTTTTGCGTACACGCCGTTTTCGTCCCCGAAATAATACTCTACCGTGTAGTTGGCGGTTTCGGAAGGCGGTTCGGAAGGATTTTCGTCCTTTTCGTTATCGTTATTCTTAACCGCTTTATAGTAAACTTTCAACACCAAAGAACCGTCGGAGAGTATTACGCCCGATTCCAAAGAGTCGGCATGCGTAAACTTTACGTATCCGTTTAAGTTTTCTAATAACGGCGCAGTAACGGTATCGTTTATTTTGCCGATTTTTACAGCGGTAAATTTTTCGTCTTTTACATATGCGCCGTTTTCGTTTTCAAAATAATACTCTACCGTATAGTTTGCGGTTTTTGCGGATTCGGTATCGGGGTTTTCGTTGTTATTGCAACCGAATACGCAACACAACGCAACGACCGATAAAATAAACGCTAAAATTTTTTTCATCTTTTTACTTCCTTATATATACTGTTTTACCCGTTTTACGGGATTCTTCCGCAGCCAAAGCAATCAAATGACTTTCTATAGACGCTTCCAGCGTGGTGCTTGCGGTTTTATTTTCACACAAACCGTTATATAATGCGTTCAATAAGCCGTTTTCGCCGCCGCCGTGACCAAACCAGTCCTTTTGCTTGCTGGCAATCAACTCGTCGATACTGAATACGATTTTCTCTTTTCCGAAAGGAAGAATTTCCAACGTATCTTTATCTTCGGTAAGGCGAATTTCGCCTTCGGTACAGTGAAAAGTCATTCGCCTGCCGCCGTCGGCGGTAAAGGCCGTCATTACCAAATTCGCTTCCACGCCGTTTTCAAACGACATCGAAACCGATTGATTATCAACGACATCGTTATCGCAGGCAAACACGCAACGACCGTAAGGACCGTTTTTGTACGCCTTGCGTAAATTTTCTTCCGTATTAGGCACTTCGTACGTAATTACGTTATACGGCCAAGCGTTTGCAGGCGAACCTTGCTTTTTCCAACGCTCTATGTATAATCTTTCCGCACTGTATGCGCAATCGTTTATATATTTGCAATCCGCACACCTATCGGCAGCACCCTCAGGCTGATTGTCTTTTTTGAAAAAACTTAATCCGCCGACCGAATATACGCTTTTGCATTTTGCGCCTGCGTAATATTGAATCAAATCCAAATCGTGGCAACATTTAGCCATAATCATAGGCGAAGTTTCGGATTCTTTTCTCCAGTTGCCCCGAACGAAACTGTGCGCTTGGTGCCAGTATGCGACTTGTTCCAAAGATTCCAACCTTATTAACTTACCAAGTTCGCCGCTATCCAAAGTTTCTTTGATTTTCAAATACGCTACTGCGTAACGCAAAACGTGGCAAACCAAAATTTTTCGGTTGTACTTTTTTTGAGCAGCAAGCAAATCGTATAATTCTTCTTTTGACGGGGAAATAGGTTTTTCCAGCAATATATCGTAGCCCAACTTCATTCCTGCAAGGCTCATTCTGACGTGGTCTTTATCTTGCGTTGCGATAACCAAAATATCGCTTCTCTTTTTTTCGAAAAAGAGTTTTTCGTCGGTAAAACGGTTTTCTTTAGAAATGCTGAATTCTTCCCCGTATTGAGAAAGCCTTTCTTTTGAAATGTCGCAAAGCGCAACGACTTTGAACCTATCCGTTTGCGAATTCATCATTCGCCCGTACACGGAGCCGCCCCTTGAGCCGACGCCTATAATCGATACAGTAAAAACTTTATTCATAATAACACTCCTTATTTCAGCCCGTGCGAAAGCGTGTTTACCGTTGCGCACAAGTGATATTGATTGCAAACGATAGGTTGTTGACGAAGTTTTTCCCCGTCACCGTAGAATTCCAACAACGTATCTTCTAATTCGGCAATTTCCGAACCGTTTTCTACGTATTGCAATAAAAGCCTTTTACAATGTTCGGAACGCTGTATAAGTCCGCCGATTCTTAAATCTTCGACTTCGGCACCCGACGTTTTGTTTTCGGTTTCCCAAAGGATACTGAAAGCCGCAGCAAAGTCTTTTAAACGCTGTTGAATTACGGTATATTCGTTTTCCGCAAGCCTAAAAAGTTCTTTTTTATCTTTATTTTGATATGCGATTCTTGTTTTAACGCCAAGTTCGTACTTAATTTCCATAACGGAACAAAGTTTTGCAAGCGCATCGAAAATATAAGAGAACTTCTTGGAATTTTTAGCCCGCTCTTGCAACTTCTTTGCGTAAACGGCATAGTCCGCACCGTCCCCGAGTTTTACCGTAGAATCGAACGAACCGCTGAAAAAATCGTTATAAAACATATACGAAGCAGGGTTTGACAAATAGTCCTTTCCTGCGGCGATTTTGTTAGGCAAATCAAGGTCCATAAAAGAATCCCAAGTTTCCCCTACGATATCGAAGAATTTTTTCTTTATGGACGATAAATCGTCGTTGCCTTTTACACGTTCCGCATAATACAATAACGACGGCAAAACGCTGAAGAAAGAACATTGTCCGCCGTTGTCGCCCCATAAGGTAACCGTAATATCGTCTATTTCGGATTCCCTGCAAGCCTGAACGGCTGCGTCGGCGATTTTAAGCGACATATCGTTTCTAGGCGCATAACCGTACCAACAAATCGCACCGCCTGCAAAAGACACCTTGTTGAAATACTTTTTATGGATGCGGAACATTTCGTTATAAACGGCTTTGTCTTGGGTATAGTAATTCCAGTACACCACTTCTACGTCTTTATCCATATTTTCCGTTGCAAGTTTTAAAAGGTTTTCGTCCATACCGTCGGCGGAATATACGCCGTTGTTTGCAAAACGGAAATACATATCGGACCACATTTGGGGTTCTAACCCGTACTTACGGGCAATTTTAAGAACTCTTTTTAAATGTTCCGACATGATTTTTAATTTATTTTCAACGCCGTTGCAATCGAAATATTTACCACGCCCGATATTGTGCGCTTCATCCATACCGATATGTATTTTTTTAGACGAATAAACTTCGGAAATCGTTTTAAACATTTTTTCAATCAATTCGTAAGTTCTTTCGTCGCCGACCAGCAAAATATCGTCTATATCGGTAATTTGGTAATATTTTTGCCAACGGGTAATTGCGCCTAAGTGCGCAAGGGTTTGAATTGCAGGTATCAATTCTATGCCCTTAGTTTTGCAATACTCGTCGACGTCACGTATTTCTTGTGCGGAATATCTACCCCTTAAATACCCGAAGTAAGGTTCTTCGGGTATATTATAGGTGTCTTCCGTATACAAATACAACGTTTTATATCCCATAGCGGAAATATAATCTACAAACTTTTTAATTTCTTCGGGTTTAAAGACTGCGTTTCTGGAGCAGTCTAAAAACACCCCCATATTTATGTCCTTCATTTTTAAGCACTCTCTTTATTTTACGATTGTCTTTCTAAGTTCGCAACTGCAAACGAAGAATCTATTTCATACACCATTGTCATTCTGAAGTTTGCAAAGCAAACGAAGAATCTCTCGGTGTCCCTTGTCGGTAATTGCAATGCTACTGCATTTACTTTTTTAGATACTTCGTCAGGCTGTTTCACAGCCTGCTCAGTATGACACAGAGTGATGTCATTCTGAGCCCGCCCCCACTTTGACGGGCTTACGAAGAATCTCTTTGTGTCCCTTGTCGGTAATTGCGTTACTGTTACTTTTGCTTTTTTAGATACTTCGACAGGCTGTTCCACAGCCTGCTCAGTATGACAGTGGTGGGTGTTGCACTCGCCTGCTTAGTATGACAGGTTGATTTTTTAGACGCTTCGTGAGTAGGGCTACGGGGCTGGGCTCAGCGTGACATAAAGTAGCCCGACGAAGTATTACATTATGACATATTGTTTTATTTTACGAATGAAATAGGCTTTATATATACGTTGTAAACGTTTTCGTTATCTTCTATCGACGTATGAACAAATCTCAATTCATTACTGCATATTGCATCGTAATTTTCTATAAACTTATCGATATCAAGGTAAAGTTCTCTCCAAGAAGTTGCATCGGGCGAAAAACTCGTTGCAGCGCCAGCCCACTCGAAACTAATATATATTCCTTTTGGCGGGTTAACATATAACTGCACGTATATCCACTTATAACCTTCTTCCTTTAACGCAATAACTTGTTCCTTAGTTAAACGGCAAGGCAAATACAAGCCCATATATTTACAAGATTTACCGCTGTTAACGTATCTTGACGACCATTTTAAGAAGTACGTATCAGGCTTTTCGCCTGCAACCGTTTCTTCCGTTAAACTTAATGGTTCGCAAAGGAAATTCTTATCGCCTTTATGGTAAAATTCCCACGCTTCGGCGTTCTCTATCGCAGCAGAGTGCGCAAATAAATTATACTCGGTTTTTGCAGTTGTCAATACGCTGTGCAAAATTACTTCCGTAGAAATTCCGCTGTAAGAAATTGTCAATGTGGTATCGCCGCAACTTAGCGGTTTTACGGTATTGCCCGAAACAGAGAACAAACTTTCGTCCGCAACGGTAAAAGTTGCAACTTCGTTAATGGCGTTGTTTTGCAAATCCCTGATTGCGTACTCTATAACGGTAGCGTTTTCCGCAGGATAATCAACGGTAATTTCGCTTGGTACGTCAATCCAAACAGCCTTATTTACTACGATTTTTACGGTTGCGTAATAAGTTTTACCTTCATACACGCAACTTAAACGAATATCACATTCGCCAAGCGCTTTTGCGGTAACTATTCCGTCTTGGCTGACTTCAGCAACGGTTGCGTCGGAAGATTCGTATGCCACAGCACATTCAACTTTTTCCTTTGCTTTATATAAAGAAGTGTTTTCCGATAAATCGAAAGTTCTATCGGGGATAAGTTCAACCGAACTTTCCTTGCAACGCAAATTGTAAGTTGCGGAAGAACCTACCTTAACGGTACAGTTTTTTCTAATAGTGCCAAGCGTTGCGGAAACTATCGTGCTGCCGACGCCGACCGCCGTTATTATTCCGTTATCCGAAATAGTAGCAACGGCTTCGTCGTTCGACGAAAATTTAACTGTTTCCGTAAAATTTTTTACTGCGTACTTCCAAGTGTACGTTTCGCCTATCGTCAAAGATATATCCGTAGACGCCATAACTAATCTTGGTGCGGAATCGTCGTCGGGCGTTGCGGGTTTGTCGTTTTTAGGAGAAGTGTTACAACCCGTAAAACAAACCGAAACGCTTATTATACACGCTAAAAAAACCAAAAATAATCTTTTCATATTACGCTAACCCCCAAGTTTGGAATAATGATTTTATCGATTGTGTTTCCGAAAGATAATTTATTTCGTAAAGTTCGCACTTTTCTTTAAATCTTACACGGATTTCTTGCAAATCGCTTTCGCCGTAATTTGCGTCGTACCATTGTACACGCACGTAATCGAAGAAAAGAGATTCAAAATCGATACGAGCGTACAACTTTGCGTAAAGTTCGGCGTCTAAATCTTCGATATATGCGATTTCTTCCTTCGCTTTGTTTACGTAACCTTCCCACTTTTCTATCAAATGCAACGGGAATACATCCTCAACGCTACTGTAACGGGCGTAAATACCGCCGTTTATTACGGTGTATTTATCTTCTATTACGTTATACCATTGTCTGTATTCGTCAAAATACTTACGCATATAGGTAGAGCCGTCACGATAATAGTTTTCAAAGAAATTTCCGATAAGAGATTCGTAATCGGTATCGATATCCCACATCAATTTACTTGAAATATAATTTCTTAATTTTATGAAACCGATTTGTATATCCCCGCCTTGTTCCATCATAGAAACTACGTTGTTTTCCTTATAGAAACGGTAGTTATCCTGAATAGTGTTGTAATTGCAGAACGGAACGAAGTAGAAGGAGAAATTAGTATTGTAGTTCCATATAAGAATATGGTCTGTCAATGCGCCCCAACCTGCGATATTCGCAGCGTAGGATTCGTTCTTCGAATCGTAAAAACTACGGGAATAATCGGTATCGATAGGCGCAATTCTTACGCCTGCGTTGGGTTCTAATTTTACGCTGTCGTCAATAGCGACGTAATTACCGTTTGCATCCTTCTTTACGGGCGGTTTTTCGGTCGAAGTGTAAGCGAACGTAACGACCTTTATTTCTCTACCCGGTTCGAATTCGTCGATATATTCCTGAACTTTTTTTGCAACGAAGTTAACGCCTTTGATTAACACTGCGGAGTTAGTGCCGTACTTTTCAAGCGAAGCGGTACACTCTGCGCAATCGCACCAGTTACGACCGTCGTTTTGACCTATCATAACGTGCGTTGCGTTCTTGGAGCCTTTTATCTGCGCAATGGTCTGAACGGCAAGTTCTTCCCACATATCTTCCTGCGACCAACAAAGTTGCGAAGCGCCGTCGGTACCCGTGTACCATTTAGGGTGAGCGTCATAATAAGTCGCAGGCGGCAACAATTTGAATACCGTATGTCCCATACCGCACGCAGTAGGAATGATATCGTGGTTTTTGGTATAAAGCCTATAAGTCGACATTTCCGAACATAGGAAGTAATCGCTGTTATATAGATACCTGAAATTAAAATCAGGGTTTTCCGTAATATCTATCGAAGAAAAGCCTATCGTAGAACTGCAAGAATAATACACTTCGTCATAAGAATACGCTTCCCAGTCGATTAAAAGATTCAAAAGGCGCATAACTGCGTAGTTATAAGATTCCGCACCCTTTCCGCCTATAACGAAAACGTCGTCGTCAACCGAACGAATAGAAAATCCGTCGCTTTCAAGGTTAACGTTTTTGTTTAAGGTAGAATTTTTATAAGCGGCGGTATTGCCTATGCTTATAACCTTTGTATTAACAGCCGCATTGTACTTGGAATCGTCAATAACCTGAATATTGCAAATAGACGAATCGTATAAGTAAGATTGCAACATATTTGCAGCGGCGTTTTCGCTGCCGTCGGGATTAGCGGGAATTAAAATCACGTAATCGCTTTTGCCGTCATTGACTATTTTATTTGTCATAGCCGTTTGATTTCCGCCGTTTGTGCCGTTATTGTTTCCGTTTGTGTTTCCGTCAGAACAACCTGCGGAAAAAACGCATAAAGACGCAAGTATTATCGCTATAATTTTATTTAATTTCATTTTCTTACCTCCACTATGACTTCCACAGTCGCAACGTTATAGTATTCGTCGTAAACGAAATAAACGACCTTCCATTCCCCTACTTGGTCAAACGTATATTCGCCGGTAAATTTATTACCCGTTTTTACGTTATCTATCAAGAAACATTGTCCGTTAGGAGAATAATACATCAAATAACACGAAATTGCGTCAATGGTAGAACAATTATCGGATACGGTTGCGGTGGGCAGTTTAACTTTTTGACCTACCTTGCAAGTAACGCTTGTTTTTGAAAGCGTTATCGTCGGTGCTTCCTTATCGGGAATATAATACGAAATCTTTTTCGTATTACTTCTTCCGAAAGAGTCTTTACCCGTGTAAGTTACAGTGTAATAGCCGTATTCGTTAAGAACCAAATCGTACGAAACCGCAGCGGAAACGTTTTTAAGCGTAGTTCCGTCTTTAGAAACCGCAAAATTCTCCGACGGCGTACGAACGCTTATCGTACAAGTGGAATTTTCCTGCAAAACGTCTAATGCAGTTGCGGTAAAGGTTTTTATTTCTTCGCCGTATGCGTATTCGAATACAGGTTCGCCGTCAACCGATATAACCGGACCTTGCATATCCACATCGGTATTAAAGAACCCCTGCCCTGCGATATTAATAACTTCTAAACCGAAATTCTTTTCAACGTCGGCGTCCATTCCTACGACTTCGAATTCGATATACGCTTTATCGCCCGAAAAACCTTTGAATGTTTCGCCGCTTAAAGTCTTATCTATTACTATGTTTTCCGAATTGAACCCTAAAGTTTTGGTTTTGCCCGTGTATTTGAAACTGAACTGCATTCCCACGATTCCGTCGAAAGTGCCGTTGGTAAAATACGTTTTGCCGTTATTTACGGAGAACTTAGACGCTTCGTCAACTTCGTTTCTAAATAGCGAAATCATAAAAGCGTTGTCCCTGTCTTGCGTGTCGTAGAAATAAATATTTACTCGCTCGGCATTGTTGTAAACGACCTTATTATCGGATTCGCCTTCAGAATAAACGTTCAACGATACTTGCGTCGACAACATAGGCACGAATTTTGCAAAACGAACGGTAGTATCTTTATCGAAATATACAACAACGGAGTCGTCGTACTGCTTTGCGTTAGCGTTTTCGTCGGTAAGGAAGTAATTAACCAAATCCGTGCTTAAATTCGAGTTTTTAATAACGGGGACTTCCTTAATCCACTCTAAAGTTTCAACGCCTTCGAAAGCGTATTTTATCGTAACGCAACTTACGCCGTCGGGGGCGGTAAATTTGCCGTCCGTCAATAAAGTTTCGTCATTATTTGCGATAGCGTAAATTTTTGCTTGTACTTCTTTACAAGTTCCTGTTT
Source organism: uncultured Clostridia bacterium (assembly GCA_964568155.1). Lineage (GTDB taxonomy): Bacteria > Bacillota > Clostridia > Christensenellales > Borkfalkiaceae > UMGS775. Next base: position 14,943 of record CAZMOQ010000003.1, read on the forward strand.
CGGACGCATAATCCAACGCAACGGCGGCAGGTAAAGTATACGATGCGCCTGCGATGAAAGAATACGGCAAAACGGGTTCTTTAAGCAACAATGGTTTGTTTGAAACGGTAACCGTTACATCGTAGGAAACTTCGGTTTCCAAGCCGATATAATCCTTAACAATGATTTTTACGGTGTAAGTGCCTGCCTTTTCGGGAACGAAAGAATTTACATTTTCGGCAACCTTTTCGGAACCGAAGTAAACGGTTTTAACTACCGACGGATTGCCCGAATAAACTTCTGCGGTAGCGTCCGCCAAAACGCAAGCGTTACCGACGTTGCAAGTTGTTTCGTGTTCAGCCAAAGTAACTTGGGGGGTAAACGAATTGTTTTCGGCTTCGACGTATAAAACCTTTTCAGCAACGTTGCCGTAACCGTCGGTAGCCGTGTAAACTATTGCGTATTGCGCCTTATCCGAAGGAATAAACGCATTGTTTTTAACGCTTACTCTGGTAACGTAGTTTTTACCCTTAACCAAATAAACCTTTGCTAAAACGTCAACGTCCTGCATTTCGTTGTCGACTGCGGTTGCGTTAAATAAAGGATATGCAACGCCGACCTTCGCTTTCGGCAAAGAATCTTCTTCGTAACCGTCTAAATCTACGTTGATAATAGGTTTATTTACGTCTTTGCTGGTTTCTTGGTAGAAATTTGCGTCGAGAATGGATTTTATAAACACGCCGCAAGAAGCGCTGCTGTACCCCGTAGCGTAAACGGACAAATAAACTTCACCCGTAGTAAAGCCGCCGAAGGGTTTGGAAAATCCTTTACCGCTACCGCACAAAGTATGCCCCGTTAAGTCGGTATCGTCCAAATCGGCTATTAAAGTTTTAACGAAGCCGACTCCGCTCCCCTGCCATTTTTTGTTTAAACTGTGGCAAGATTGCGTTGCGTAGTCGAACGAAAGGGTGGTAAGCCCCGTGCAATATCCGTAATAAGACATTTCGGTATAAGCGCCGTAGAAGGAATTGTTAATCCAGTACGTACCCAAGCCCGTATCTTTGTTGTAAGAAATACAACCTACGGTGTTCGGTTCGCCCGAAAAGCCTATCGTCAAGGAAGCGGCTGTCGGGTAAGCGTCGGTGTCCTTCAAGTTCGGGTTAAGCGTTCTGTATTCGACGTAGTTTTCCGAATCGTAAATATCGGTTAAACGAACTATTAAAGAAGTAACTTCCGCAGAGCCTTCCGACGCAGGCATAAAACCTAGCCTTATTATACCGTCGTTTAGAGTAAGATTGCTTAAATCTATAACTTCGTTATAACGGAAGGTGCTGCCTTTTTTGAGTTGTAAAAGCAAGCCGTCGCCTTGGTCGTACACGTTTGAAGTGCCTATTTCCACACTGCCGCCGCCCGTTATCTCGTAAGTGGATTTGCGGACGGTAAGCGTTTTTTCTATATGATACACCTTATCGAAGGTAACTTCGAACCGCAAAGTCCAAAAGCCCGTTTCGTTTAAGGCAACCGTTGCGGCGGAATACGCCGTGCCCGACGGCGCAATCAAAACCGTTTCCGCCGTCTTTGTTTCGCCGTTCAACGTAAAAGAGTACGTCGGCAACGCAAAGTTATCGTTCACAATATAATCGGTTTTCGTAGAAAAACCGTTCTCAAACTGCGGTTCGGCTTTAACAGACGACGGCTGTTTGATAAAAAGCAACGAAAGCGAAACTGCGCAACACAAAATAACGGTAAGCGCAATTATAACTGTTCGTCTATCGTTTAATCGTAATTTCTTCATATAAATCTCCCTTTTAACCTTTAACGCTTCCGATGGTTAAGTTCCCCATCAAATGCTTGTTCAAGAATATAAATAGAATCAAAATAGGTGCAAGCAACAACATTGCGCCCGTCATTTTCAAAGTAGGTTCGCTGACTCTTGTATTTTGGGTTAACCTGAATAATCCTAGTGCGGCTGTCGGCTTATTCGGTGCGAAAACCAACGGCGTTTCGTAATTGTTCCAAGCCGATACGAAGCCCAAAAGCATAACCGTTAAAAACGTGGTTTTTGCAACGGGCATAATTATTTGGATAAATATTTGAAAGTTATTCGCTCCGTCGATATGCGCCGCCTCCGAAAGTTCGAAAGGTATACCTGAAAAAGTAGCCTTAAACACGAAGTAATACATACCCGCAAAGCCGAAAGCCATAATCCAAAGTCCCAAGAAACTGTTGTCTAACCCGAGCCCGAAAACTATCCTTATTTGCGACGGCAAAGAACTTATAATCGGTAAAACCATAGTAACCAAAACGACGGTATCTATAACTTTTACGAACTTAAATTTATACCTGCCCCCAACGTAGCCCATAAGGCAAGGCGCAAGCGCAGACATAAACGAAACCCCTACCGCATACAAAATAGAGTTTAAGAACATTTCAGGCAACATAACGTCCCTTGTGCCTAAGCCGTACTCGACGGTAACTTTGTACCAGTCGTAAACCTTTTTGTAATTTTCAAAGTGGATTTTTGACGGCAAAACTAAATAACTTTTGCTTTTGTTTAGGGCGTTGAAAAATATATCCGTTTCGAAATCGGTAAACGAAAACACCAAAGCCCACGCCATAATAGCAAGTAAAGTAACGCTGTAAATAAGCAGTACGATAAACGAACTTACCGAAAGTACGCTCGGTTTGTGCATAAGTTTGTTTCTTTTACTTGTTTTCATATTTTCGCCCCCTATTCCGTTTTCGGGCCTAAGCGTTCTAGCCCGTATTTTACGCCCAAAGTGATAGGCACGGCGATTAAAGTAAACACTATACCCATAGCCGAAAGATATGGGTACATACTTACGTTTCCGCCGTCCGCAATGGTGTTTCTGAACATATAGTAACCCAACGTCCAAATAGTAGAATCTGCGGAAATATCGTACAAACTGTACAAACTTAGTTGGTTCGTGAAGAATCCCGCAACGCCCGTAATCAAGAATGTCGTAAGCGTGGGCCATACCGAAGGAAGAATTATGTAGATAAATTCCTTCCAGTCGGTTGCGCCGTCAAGCCTTGCGGATTCCATAATTTCTTCCGAAACGCCGCTCATAGCACCCGAATACAACAAAACGTTTGCGCCGAAGCCTATGAAAACGTGGTAAACCAAAATAGCGTTAAACCTGGTATCCGTATTTGCAAGCAACTGATAGTTCGCCTTTTTAAAGCCTTCCGTGCCGCCGATGATTTTTTCTATAATATCGGGAATGATATTATCGGCAACCACCTTGAACATAAACAGCAAAATAATGCTTGCGATAATGGTCGGCATAAACAAAACTATCCTGAAAAATTTTGCGCCGGGCAACTTTTTAATGCTGTAATAAGAAAATACCAACGCAAGCGGGGTTATAACCAGCGTTGAAACCAAATACGCCTTCAACGAATTAAGGCTGGCAGTAGTTAAAGCGTCCGCAGTGAATAAATCCTTAACAACGCTTATAAAGTTCCCGAACCCCGAAAACTTGTACATATATCCCCCGTCCGCTAAAGGAACGTATTCCTTTAGCGAAAGAAGAATCGAGTTAAAATTAACGCCGATATAAAAAATACAGTATTGCAATATCGGTAAAGCCATCATACAAATGCAAAAAATCAAATCGGCTTTTCTTTTTTGCCCGAACGCATTGTTCGTTTTTTTGTCTAAACTCATAAAATTCGCTCCTTAAGTAACACGGAATTATTTTTTAAACCCTTTCATCGTTAAAATTCCGTTAAAATACGTTTTTGCATTCAAGCCTTTGGAAATATGGCTGTTAAATGCCACCGCAGGAATACTGTGCGTAACGCCGCTTATCTTTGACGTGAATAAAGATTTGAAGTCGGCTTGATTTCTATGATAGAATTCGCTGCCGTTGTAGCCGTAAACTACTTTAAACGTAGAATATTGCCCCATACCGTTGTGTACCGAATACAAAGATTTGCCGTAAGGCGACAAAGCGTCGTATTGTTCGTCGGTAAGCGTGTAATTTAACGCTCTGGGAACAGAAACTATCCTGTCGTATTCCGCTAAAGATTCGTCCGTACAGTAGAATCTTAAGAAGGTTTCAGCCAAAAGTTTTTTATCGTCGCTTATGCCCTTTTTAACTACAATACCCATATTAGTTAACGAGTAAACTACGTTTTCGCCCTTGGTTCTTTCCCAAGCGGCTTCGTTTACCTTAGGCATAGCCATATAAAGCAAATTCCTTTCGGAACGGTCAACCTGTTCGCGGGTTTCGTAAGATTTAATATATTTTTCCGCTTCGTTATACCACCAAGCGCCGTCGATTAAGAATCCGTAATCGTTATCGCCGTTTTTACTACCGAAAATAAAATCGCCTTGCGCTACTTCGTGGGAATAACTAGAGTTAAAACAGTTTTCTTCGGCATAATAAAGGTTTTTAATTATTTGATAACTGAAATCGACTGCGCCGTATAAACCTTCGCTGTTGTAAATATTGCTGAAAGTGTTTGCGTCAAAGGCTTGTTCTTTGGTGGTGTAGGTTGTTGAAACGTCACCGTCGATAAAGTCCCTAACCGTTCCTTCGCCGTGCAAAATTTCGTTCATTTGCGTTGCGCCTACGTTTTGTGCGAATAACGACGTAGCCATATCCGATAAATACCCCGTATAGTTACCTGCCCAAACGAAAGGTATCGTGTTGTAACGGGTTTTCATAAATCTGCATACTTCGAAGAATTCATCGTAAGTTCTCGGCAAACCGTCGTCCGCAGTGCCTTTTACGCCGTCGGGGCCCAAGCCCAACTCAACGCCGCTTGCCTTGGTTGCGCCGATAGTGTTATCCGCTTTGTAATAAAGCGCATATTTTTCAAAAACGTCGGCGTCGTAAGTAAGCGTACCCGTAGCGCAGTCCGTATACGGTATAACGGTTGCTTTTGCCAAACTGCCGTCGTCGTTAAGGGTTACGTAGTAGTCCTTTTCGTAATCCCGCATTTTTTCAAAAATAGATTGCGTTTCCCCTGCGTATGCGGGTAAAGCCTTGCCCGTTTTATCCGTGCCGTAACTTGCCCCGAGCGAAACGTTTAATGCGTTAGTTATGTCTTCCGTAGAACCGTTATATTTTTCGGTGGTGTAACCTTCTATAAAATACACTTCCGAACGCTTTGTTTGTATAACGTTTTCCATTGCCGAAGACGCCGACGGGTCGGGTATGATTTGTACGCCCACTTTGCCGTCTTCGAATGAATAATCTTTATACATTTCTTCGAATCTTTCGGCAGCGGCAGTCAACCAACGGTTGCTGAACCCTGCGTCAAAATAACATACGTATAATTGTGATTTTGTTGTATCTACTCCGTTATTGCCTGTGCCGCCGCACCCGAAAACGCTAAGTGCAGTAGTAGCGGCAATTGCAACTGAAATTATATTTTTTATACCTTTCTTCATAACTTTTTATAAGAAAAGGGCTGTAATTTAAGAAAAACAGCCCCCTTCCATTTCCTTCCTTTCTTATTTTATTATGTTTTACGAATTATTTCATAAATTGAATGTTAGCAACATACATATTGAAACCGTTGTGCGTACTTTCCGCAGGCGTTTCGATTAACGGGAACCTTGTGCCTATTGCGTTTTCAGCGGAATACGAATCGTAATATTCAATTAAGTTATCTATATCGATATAAACAGTAGTCCATTGTTCAAAACTCAAGGCTAAGTTATTTTTACTAGCATTTTTAGCAGTCATATTGTAGTAAATGATTATATTCATTTTTTCGCCCCACAGCCATTCGCCTGTAAGTTCCATAGTTAAATATCTATAACCGTCAGTCTTCAATTCTTCTAACTTTTCCTTAGTAACGCCTAAATCCATATACAAACCGAGATATCTTTGCGTACGTAAGTTTTCGCTACTGTTATATGCGTTATATGAACCGAACTGTCTTGCAGCATTACAAAGTTCAAGGAATCTACCCGTTTTACCTGCAACAGTACCGTCTTTAAATCCGACTTGAGTTAAACCTTGACCACCTGCATAGAAATTTTGCCAACTGATATCTTTCAAAATATCGGGGTTAGTGAAATCTACGGGCTTAACATCGGTTGCACCGTTAGATTTTGCTACGTAAAAATCTTTTATAGAAATCGTACGTTCCCAAGTAGGATTGTTAGAGCCGCCATAGTTTTCGTTAGAAATACCGAACAAAGGCCAACTTCTTGTTTCGTAAGAATCGTTAACACTTCCAGCGTGCTTAGTAAATTGCGCATAGTTATCGTAAATTAACTGTAGGGGGAGTTCTACGTTAGTCCATTCGTTTACGTATATCTTGCCGCAATTCGTCCAAGTGTTATTACCTGCGGAAACAAAGCCCATATTGTTATTCGTACCCGTTATATTTGCGTTTGCGGTATAAAGGTCTAAATAGTTCCTATAACTTTCGGTAAAGTCGCCTGTTTCTTCCGAACCTGTAGTTTTGTAGTTGAATGCGGAAGTTTTTAATACGTCTTCCGATACGCTTACCTTTACGGGCATAACCAACTTATCGTATCCGTTTGCTATAAGCATACCTATTTCTTCCTTAGTATACTGCAATTTTGCTTGCAAATATGTGTTGTAGTAATTTGCAGGCACTTTAAACGAAGCAGCCACTATATTGCCGTTATCGTCTTTTTCATAAGCCCAGTCAGACATATTGCCGTCTACATAAAGACGACCGTTTGCATAACCGTTAGTATAGTAAGACAAATTTTTTGCCAAAGCCCATTTCGCTTGACCATCAACAGTCCATATACCAGTATTTTCCATATAATAAGAATTCACTGTAGTTACAGTTTCATCAAGAACTTTTACAAAATAATCTTCGGTAACTTTGCCGCCCAAAGCCGTTGCGGTTACAACCGCCGTGCCCCTTTGTTTTGCGGTAACTTTGCCGTCTACAACTTCTATACGGTTATCGGTGGTAAGTTTTTCAGGCGCAACGCCGTCGGTACCTACTATACCATCCGTATCTTTTGTTTCATAATCAACGGATATGATATCTTCAATACCTTTTTTAAGTTTCAATTCGTTAGAATAGCCTTCAACCGTGCTGTTATCAACCATAACGGCGGCAGCGTCGTTCATAGTTATGCCAAGTTCTATTTCGTCAAGCATAGTTATACTTGTACCAAAGGTATCGTTATAAGCACCCAAAACGTAACTAGTTAACGTGTTATAGATGCCGGAACCTTCTCCAAAACTACCGTCAAAGTAAGTGCTTGCAACCCAACTTAAGGTAACGACCTTTGTTTCGGTATAAACAACGGTTTCGCCTGATTTTACGTAGCCCCTTGCCGCAATCTTCCTTGCATATTCGGGTATGCTCGTCAAAACTGCGTTGAAACGATAAACGTTAACGCTTTCACAAACTTCCTTTTTGGGTGCGTAATCTTCACCGAACACAGCCTTTTGTATCTGTGCGGTGGTTAGTTCCAAATTTCCGTCATAAAGGTCGGCAGGGATAATTATAACGCCTGCTTCGTAA
>CAZMOQ010000004.1:0-2770 GCA_964568155.1 uncultured Clostridia bacterium
GTTAAAACATTATCTTGCGTGCAAGAAATCAAAATAATTTTATAAAGGAAGAAAACATGGACGAAATTATTCAAGAAAACACAAACGAAGAAAACGGCATAAGCATTAAAGAAATTATGCAGTTATTGTGGCGCAACGTTATACTTATCGCCGTAATAACCATTCTTGCTACGGCTTGCGGCGTTGGCTACGCTATGAAAATTAAGCCCACTTACACGGCTACAAGGTCGCTTATAGTTAAGGCTTATAACGACGATAATCTTTCAAGCAGTAGCAACAACTATAACGATATTTCCGTCGCAACTAAAGAAATGCCTACTATTGCAAAGTTCTTTACGGAATCTTCCGTTATTTCTCGTGCGGAAGACCTTTATACCGGCGGCGGTAACGGCGGAAAAATAAATAAAAGTAAAATAAAGGTAGATTACGATACTACTACCAGATTTTTTACGGTTTCTTATACGGCCGCACAAGACGATGTTGCTGAAAAAGTTGTAGATTGCTTGGTTACCGCAGGTAAGGAAATCGTGGAAGAAAAGAACGTTGACGGAACTGCAAATTATTTTAACGTAAGCGTACAATTAACGCCTACCGACGGAAACAAAGCAACAGTCGTAACTAATCTTTCAAGAAGTAAGTACGTAGTTATTGCATTCTTGCTCGGTTTGGTTTTGTCCGTTGCAATAGTATTTATTAAATACTTTATGGACGATACCGTTAAAAATAAGGACGAACTTGAACGTATTTCGGGCGTAAAAATGCTTGCTTACCTTGAAAAAATAAACGCTATTGACGTAAGGGGTAAAAATAATGAAGAAGTTTAATGATTATACTGCTTTAAAAAGAAACGAAACGATATTCGTAAATAACGAGTTGCTTTCCGACAAAATCGACGGTTACAACAGGCTTAAAGATAACGTTTTATACATAATGGACGGCGGAAAAAACAAAGTTCTTATGATAGAAAGTTCGGTTGAAGGCGAGTGCAAAACTACGGTTGCGTGCAACCTTGCCGTTCTTTTAGGGCAAAACGATAAAAAAGTTTTGCTTATCGACCTTGATTTCCATAAGGCAAACGTTCACCGCACTATGAACGTCGATAACGAATCGGGAATTGCCGAATATATGTTGGAGCAAAAAGGACTTAGCGAAGTAATAAAACATACCGAATACAAAAACGTTGACGTTTTACCCAGAGGCGGTAAAATTTACAATCCGTCTTTAGTGCTTCTTTCAGATAAATTCAAAGCGATGATGGAAGAACTTCGTGGCGAATATGACCTTGTAGTCGTAGATACTGCGCCCGTGTTGCAGGCTTCGGATTATATCCATGTTTCAAGATACGTTGACGCAACTATCTTCTTGGTAATGTACGGAAAAACCAAAAAAGCGCAAGTAAAAGACGCTATTTCGGAACTTCGTAAAAACAAAGTTAATATAATAGGTACTGTATTTACTTGTTACGATTCTAAACAAATGGGCAAAGGCAGATATTATTATCGCAAGCACTATAAGCCCGAAGAACAAGTGAATAACTAGTTTTTATAGGGGGAAAAGTAATGACAATAGAGCAAATTTGCGACGCTTTTGAATTTAAGGGTAAATTTTCGCATTGCGAAAGATTGAGCAACGGCATAATAAATTCGTCGTTCAAAGTTTATTGCAACGATAACGGTAATATCAGGGAATACGTAGTTCAAAAGATAAACAAGGCGGTTTTTCGCCGTCCCGACAGGATTATGGATAACATAATCGCAGTTACCGAATTTCTAAAAGAAAAAGCCGTTCAGGAAGGCAAAGACCCCGAACGCTGTACGTTGAATTGTTGCGGTACCACGAAAGACGGGAAAAGTTATTTTATAGACGATTCGGGCGATTACTGGCGTTCGTACCTTTTTATAGGCGATTCGGTAGTGTATAACGATTCGAACGACCTTTACGTAATAGAGCAGGTAGGCAAAGCGTTCGGCGAATTCCAAACGCATTTAATCGATTTCAATGCGGCGCAGTTGTACGTGTCTATACCTAATTTTCATAATACGGCAATTAGGTACGACAGGTTTTACGAAGCGTTGGAAATAGACGCTTGCGACAGGGTAAAGTACGCCGAACCCGAAATAGCAGCGGTTCGCCGTCACGAAGAAAAAGCGTGTAAGTTGTCGATTATGGCAAAAAACAATATTTTGCCTATGCGGGTAACGCATAACGATACAAAAAGCAATAATGTTATATTCGATTCGGACGGAAAGAACGCAATAGCGGTTATTGACCTTGATACGATAATGCCAGGGCTTGTTGCATACGATTTCGGCGATGCGGTAAGGTTTATATGCAACGACGCTGCGGAAGACGAAACCGACCTAAGCAAAGTTAATCTCGATTTAGATAAGTTTAGGGCGTTAACTAAAGGTTTTTTGTCGGCAACGGGTAAATCTCTTAAAAAGATAGAAGTTGATTCGCTTGTATACGGCGTTTACAGTATGACCGTTGAATTAGCCGTAAGGTTTTTGACCGACTATCTTGACGGCGATAGATATTTTAGAAACGATTATCCGGGACATAATTTAGATAGAACTCGTTGTCAGTTAAAGTTGGCGGATGATATACTTTCAAAATTCAACACGTTAGAACAAATAGTAAAAGAATACATTTAAGCAAATAATGCGTTGAAGATTTTCAGCGCATTTATGTTTGCAAAAATTTACGTAAAGTGCTAAAATACAAGAAGTTGATGCTTTTGCTTGAAGTTGATGTTTTGCTAGCAACGTGG
>CAZMOQ010000004.1:2870-22077 GCA_964568155.1 uncultured Clostridia bacterium
GTAGGCAGGCGAAGTATCTAGAAAGTAGATTCTTCGTGAGCCCGTCAGGTAAGCGGGACTCAGAATGATGGCGTCGAAACACGCCAAAAAGCCAACTATTTGCCTATTTAGGCAAATAGTAAGGCGTGAATGGCTGTTTCTCCTTCTCGCAAAAATCTTTTTTCAAAATCTTTTTGCGAGAATTAAAGAATGACAGGTTGAGTATTTAGAATGACGGGGAAAGAAATTAAGACCTTGTTATCGACAAAAAATATTAAAAAATCCACGAATAGTTTTTACATTATAAAAGTTTTCGTTAAAAAGGAGAAATTATGAAAATCGTTGTGGTAGGTTGCGGAAAAATAGGTAAAACGCTTATAGAAAGCCTTGTGAAGGAAAAACACGAAGTGTACGCAATCGATTCTAAACCTGAAGTAATAAACGAAATAAGAAACACGTACGACGTGATTAGTTATTGCGGCAACGGAACCGATTACGAAAGTTTATCCGCTGTTAGAGTCGATAAATGCGAACTGTTTATCGCAGTTACGGGTAGCGACGAATTGAATATGCTTGCTTGTTTTTGCGCAAAGCGTATGGGGGCAAAGCATACCGTCGCACGTATAAGAGATTTGGAAAATAATGAAAAAAGCCTTGATTTTTATAAGGAAAATCTTGATATTTCAATGGCGATAAACCCCGAAAGGCTTGCTGCGGAAGCAATGTACAATATTTTAAAATTACCGTCGGCAACTAAGGTGGAAAATTTTTCTCGAAAAGGCGTGGAAATGATAGAAATCGCACTAAAAAACGATTCGCCGTTAGACGGTTGTTCGCTTATGGATTTGCGTAAAAAATGTAAGGAGCGTTTTCTTGTTTCTACCGTATGCAGGGGGGACGAAGTGTTTATTCCCGGCGGAAATTTTTGCCTTAAAAGCGGCGATAAAATCGGCATAGTAACGCTAAACCGCAAAGCGCAAAAAGTTTTAAGCGAATTAGGTATTCACAGTCAGCCCGTAAAGGACGTTATGATTTTAGGGGCGGGCAAGACTGCGAATTATCTTACCAAAATGCTTGTTGCAGGCAGGGTTTCGGTAAAAATTATCGATAGCAATTCTAAGGTTTGCGAATCCGTTTGCGAAACTTTACCCGAAAAAGTTACCGTAATAAACGGCAACGGAATGTCGCAAGAACTTTTAATGGAAGAAGGCATACTCGAAACCGACGCATTCGTTGCGCTTACGGGTAGGGACGAAGATAATATTTTGATATCTTTCTATGCGCTTTCCAAAAAGGTGCCGAAAGTTATTTGTAAGGTCAATAACAGCGAGTTATCTATGCTTGCCGAAAACGTCGGTTTGGATTGTATGATTTCGCCCAGAAAAATAGTTGCGGACGTTATGGTTAAGTATGCCAGAGCGTTGGAAAATTCTATCGACAGTCAAATCGAAACGCTTTTTTCGGTAATGAACGGAACTGCCGAAGTGCTTGAATTTAAGGTTTTGGAAGATTTCGAATACACGGGCGTGCCTATAAAAGAAATTAAATTAAATAAAAACATACTTGTTGCAGGTATAAGCAGGGGGAATCAAGCGATTATTCCCACCGGCGACGACGTTATCAAAATGGGCGACAACGTTATAGTTATTGCGGAGGGCGCAAAAGTTTTCGGACTTTCCGATATTATTGCGAAATAGTTTATGAATTATAGAATGGTGTTCAAAACGACGGGGCAGGTTTTATGTACCGAAGCGGTAATGCTGTTGTTGCCTGCTGTCGTTTCATTGCTTTATTTAGAATGGTTTTCAGCCATTTCTCTTGCGATTTCGTCGGGGGCGGCGTTTTTAATCGGTATTGCTTTGGTAAAGTTTTGCAAACCTAAAAATCATTTTATATTTGCCAAAGAAGGTCTTGTTACCGTTGCGCTTGCGTGGATAGCGGTTTCGCTTGTCGGTGCATTGCCTTTCGTTATAAGCGGCGAAATACCTAATTACATAGACGCATTTTTTGAAACGGTCAGCGGTTTTACGACTACGGGTTCGTCTATTATAACCGATTTAAGCAAATTGTCTAAGGGTATGCTTTTTTGGCGCAGTTTTACTCACTGGATAGGCGGTATGGGCGTGCTTGTGTTTATTTTGGCTATAACTTCCAAAAGTACGGACAGGTCTATGCACATTTTAAGGGCTGAAGTTCCCGGACCTATCGTAGATAAAGTCGTGCCCAAAATGAAAGATACCGCACGCATATTATACCTTATTTATTTGGTTATGACCGCCGTTTTGGTTGTGCTACTGCTTTGCGGCGGAATGAGTTTATACGACAGTTTATTGCACGCTTTCGGCACTGCGGGTACGGGCGGCTTCGGCATAAAACCCGACAGCGTTGCGGGGTATAGCCCCTATATTCAATGGGTAATAGCGGTTTTTATGATGTTGTTCGGTATAAACTTTAATTTGTATTTCTTTATACTCGTCGGTAAAATAGGCGGATTTTTCAAAAGCAGGGAACTTTGGGGATATATCGGTATAATTTTAGCCGCAACTACTATAATTTGTTTGGATATTTATTCTTTGTACGGCAATTTTGCGGAAACATTAAGGATAGGGTTCTTTCAAGTGTCGTCGATAATAACTACTACGGGGTTCGCAACGGCGAACTTTGCCGAGTGGTCTATAATATCCAAAACTGTGTTGCTTTTACTTATGTTTATAGGTGCGTGCGCAGGTTCTACGGGCGGCGGATTTAAAGTAGGCAGGTTGATGATATTAGTTAAAAAAATGGCTAACGATTTAAAAAAAGTTTTGCATCCGAGAAACGCAAACGTGGTTAAGTTCGAAGGCAAGCGGCTTGACGAAGAAACTTTAAACGGCGTAAGTTCGTACTTTGCGGTGTACGTTTTGCTGTTCGTTTTAATTTTTATATTGTTATCCTTCGATACGAATATTCAAGGTGTAACCGCATTTGAAACCAACTTTTCGGCGGCGGCTTCGTGTTTTAACAATATAGGACCGGGACTTGCTCAGGTAGGACCTTTGGAAAGTTTTGCAATATATTCGCCGTTTTCGAAAATAGTTTTATCGATAGCAATGCTTCTTGGCAGGTTGGAAATTTATCCTATACTTTTAACTCTTAACCCGTCGGTTTGGATAAAAAGATAAAGTGTATTTTTGCGGGTTATAATATTTCGTAAAATAAATAAAAACATTCTCAAATATTGTTTAAAATTTTTTTTTCGTAAATAGAATTGAAATCGATTTGTTTTAGTGATACAATGTTTTCATGATTAAAAAGGAGATTTTTGTATGAAAATTCAATATTTGGGTACTGCTGCGGCAGAGGCTATTCCTGCGGTGTTTTGTCATTGCGAAGTGTGCGAACAGGCTAGAAAGTTAAAAGGTAAAAATTTAAGGGCAAGAACTCAAGCGCTTATAAACGACGATATGCTTGTCGATTTATGCCCCGATACTTATATGAATTCGGTTAGGTTCGGCGTGGATTTATCAAAAATCAAGCACGTGTTGATAACGCATACCCACAGCGACCATTTTTTGCCGTATGAATTAGAGTTTAGAACCAGCGCAAAAAATTTAGCGGCGGACAGCATAACAGTTTACGGGACTAAGGCTGTCGGCGACGCTATGAAAAAAATGATAAAAGAATACGATTGCGTGCATTTTAAGGAAATAGAACTTTTTAAACCGACGGTAATAGGGGAATATACGGTAACGGCGTTAGAGGCTATACATATGCAAACCGAAACCGCTGTAATTTATATTATCGAGTATAAAGGGAAATCTTTATTATATTGCAACGATACGGGTATGATAGAAGGCAAACGCACGTTGACCGAAGCCGATATGGCGTATTTGAAAACGCTTAAAAAACCGTTGGATTTTATCGGATTCGATTGTACTTACGCAACCGTTCCGCTCGACACCTATCACGGGCATTTAAGTTTGGCGGACGACGCTTGTTTGTGGCAAAAATTTAAAGAAATCGGTGCCGCAACGGATAAGACGATAGTGTATGCAACGCACTTTTCGCACTGGAATATGCTTATGCACGACGAAATGCAAAAACTTGGCGATAAATACAACATAAAAATAGCCTACGACGGCGTAACCGTAGAATTTTAAAAGAAAAAAATTACAAATAAAATAAAAAAACAGTCGAAACAATTAACTGCTTCGACTGTTTTTTAGTGTTGTGTAAGAGATACTTCTTTGTGAATTAGAAATTTATCTTATACTTTTACTTTGTATTTATTTTGTTTTTTAAGTATTCCGACAAGACGTATCATTGCAATTATGAATAAAAAGAAGAATAAGCCGAGATAATACGGGAAAAGTTTTGTTGAAACGGTTTGGGCTAAAAAACCAAAAATAACGGGTGCAAACATAATTCCTATGTAGGCAAATGCCATTTGGCTGCCGATTACCGCTTGCGAATCTTCTTTACTGAAGTTGATAGGCGTTAGATACGTCATATTAGGGTATATAGGTCCGATGCCGAATCCCATAAGTAAAAGCCCGATACAGGAAATTACGATATTAGATACAGGCAATCCTAACAGGACGATAGCAAATAAAAAAATACCGCAACCGATATAAATTATATTCCAACTTGTTATTTTTTTTGATAAAAGTCCCGATACAAAACGCCCTAACGCAAGCCCTATAAAATATAGCATAACTATTTTTGCGGCAATGTCTGCCGTTGTGTTTTTAGTATTAACAAGAAAAGTGCTGCCCCATTGAGTACAAGTTGCTTCTATTGCACAGGAAAGTATAAACATTAACCAAGTTGCACGTATGGCGGGCGATTTTGCCATTTTTATTATCGAAAGCGATTTTGACTGTATGTTTTCCGAATTGTTATTATTTTTTGGGTGCGCTTTATTCCAAAGCGGTAATGCAAGTATAGTTATAATCGAAATAACCGATTGCAAACAAAAAGACCACAAATATCCGGAACGCCAGTTTCCGCTTTTAATGCCAAGTGACATTAAATAAGGACTGCAAGCAACTCCGATGCCGTAAAAACAATGTAAAAAACTCATATGTCTAGCATTATAATGTAATGCGACGTAATTGTTTTGCGCAGCGTCGATTGCGCCTGCACCTAATCCTAAAGGAACGGAACAAAGGCAAAGACTAAATAGGTTTTTTGAAACAGAAAAACCTAAAAGTGCGACGGCTGTCATCGTCGTGCTGATTGCGGTTACTGCGCCCGTGCCGAAACGGTTTATAATTTTTGTGCTTAGCAAACTGGAAATTATCGTTCCGCCTGAAATTAGCAAAGTAACGGCGTTTGCAGTAGAAATCGGTAAACCTAACTCTTTATATATTGCCGGCCAAGCCGTGCCGAAAAGCGAGTCAGGTATGCCTAAACCTATGTACGAGGCGTAAATAACGACTAAAAGCAAAGTTGCCATAATTGTTTTATTCTTAAGACAAAAGATATATTTTTTAATATCTACTTAAAGCAAAGGAATTGTTGCAAGGAAGGTTACGTCTTTGCGGTATGCCGAATCGCCTTCCGCTAAAACGAAGGCTTTTTTGTGTATTATTCCGCCTGCTTTATGGACTAATTCTTCAAGCCCTTCAAGACTTGCGCCCGTCGAAAGCACGTCGTCTACGATGCCCACTTTTTTGCCCTTAAGCAAATTTACGTCGTGTTCGGAAAGGTATAACTTTTGGATAGTACCCGTCGTTATGCTCGACTTCATAGTAACGTCTATGCCGTCTTGCATATATAATTTTTTGCTTTTTCTTGCAACGGCGTAGTAGTGCATACCTAGTTCCCTTGCAACTACGTGCGTAAGTTGTAAGCCTTTGCTTTCGGCTGTAACCAACACGTCGCAATCGCCTAAAAGTTTAGCAAGTTCCTTGCCGCAGTGTTCGGTAAGTTCGCTGTTTCCATGCAAATTGAAAAAAGCGATATTTATTCCGCTGGGTAGCGGAAGAATGGGTAATTCTGCTTTGTAGCCTTTAATATCTACTTCGTATACGTTGTTATTCATAATAATAAACTCCTTTATCGAGAATATTTATATTTTATCACAATTATTCGCATTTGTAAACTCATAAAACCAAGTTTGTCCGCATAAATTACAAATAAGAAAAATTCGGGGTTATTATGCAGGTATATACTCAAAATAAGGGAAATTTAATAAAATTATATAAAACCGACGAAAACGACGGGTTAAGGTCTTTTACCGTATTAGAAAATTCTAAAAAATACGGAAAAAACGTTATAACAAAACGCAAAACCAAAACTACCCTTTCAAAAATAATCGACGCATTGACAGAACCTATGATACTCATCTTAGCGTTTAGTTTTATAGTAACTTTCGGCAGCAGTTTGGGTAAGTTCTTAAAAACGGGCGAAGCGGATTTTATAGAGTGCGTAGGCATTTTGGTTGCGATAGGGCTATCGGTTGCGATAACCGTGATAATGGAAAACAATTCTCAAAAAGCATTTAACGCTTTGGAAAAAATTTACGATAATATAAGCGTAAAGGTCGTTCGTAGCGGAAACGTAACTTTGGTGAAGCGTGAAGAAGTTGTCGTCGGCGATGTGATTATTTTAAGCGCAGGCGATAAAATAATAGCCGACGGCAGACTTTTAAGTTCCAAAGAACTTACCGTAGACGAATCGTCGTTGACGGGCGAAAGCGTGCCCGTAAGAAAAAATTCGGAAGTAATTTACGAAAAACAAATTCCGCTTGCCGATAGGAAGAATATGGTGTATTCGGGAACCTTCGTTACGGGCGGCGAAGGAAAAATGTTGGTAACGGCGGTGGGTAATTCTACGGAAATAGGCGTTATTGCAGGCGAACTTTCAAAAAACAAAGACGGCGTAAGTCCGCTTAATCAAAAATTGAATAAACTTACCAAAACCGTTACTATAATCGGCGGTTTGGTTGCCGCTTTCGTTTTGGTTTTGTCAATAGTACGTCTTATAACTTCTAATACGGTCGGTTTCGAAAGCGTAAGCGAAGCGTTTATTTCCGCTATAGTTTTGGTCGTTGCATCCGTTCCCGAAGGTTTGCCCGCAATCGTTGCGGTTTCGCTTGCGCTTAATATGACTAAACTTTCCAAAGAAAACGCACTCATAAAAAAACTTATCGCAACCGAAACGGCGGGTGCGGTAAGCGTTATATGTTCGGATAAGACGGGAACGCTTACCGAAAATCGTATGACGGTAACCAAAATTTGCAACGCTAATTTTTGCGCCGAACCCGAAAAATTCACTAAGGAAGTTACTTTTGAAAATTTTTGCATAAATTCCACTGCGGATTTAATAAGAGGCAAAACGACAAAATTTCAGGGTTCGGGAACTGAAGGCGCTTTACTTGCTGCGTACGAGAAAAAAACGGGAAAAAGTTATTTGGAGTTGAGAAAGGCTTATAAAATAATCGAAAGAAAGCCTTTTTCTTCCGATACCAAAATAATGACCACGACTATAAGCAAAAACGGCGTAATGCGTACGCTTATAAAGGGTGCGCCCGAAAAAGTTTTGCCGCTGACTAATCTTACAGCCGAACAAAAAAAATCGGTTGTTGACGCTATGCGTGGTTACGAATCCAAAGGAATGAGAATAATAGCGTTTGCGCATAACGACGGCAATTCGCTTGGCGAATTCGACGGCTACGCAGTAATTTCCGACCCGATAAGAAAGGACGTGCTTTCGGCGGTTAAGACCTGTAAAAAAGCAAATATAAAGATAAAAATGCTTACGGGGGACAACATATACACGGCTACTGCGATAGCGAAAGAACTTGCTATTATAGACGGGGATAAATCCGCCGTCAACGGCGAAGAACTTATGCGGCTTTCGGATGAACAACTTAAAACCGCACTGAAAACCGTTACCGTGGTGGCAAGAAGCACTCCTGCGTTAAAATTGCGTATAGTTAAGGCGTTAAAAGAGAGCGGAGAAGTCGTTGCCGTAACGGGCGACGGAATAAACGACGCCCCTGCGATAAGACACGCCGATATAGGCGTGGCGATGGGCGTTACGGGCTCGGAAATCACTAAAGAAGCCGCCGACGTTATTCTTTTAGACGATTCTTTTTCGACTATAATCAAAGCGATATCGTTCGGGCGCAGCGTGTACCGCAATTTGCAAAGGTTTATTTTGTTTCAATTAACGGTAAATTTATCGGCGACGCTTTTTATAATATTATCTATGTTGTTTGGATACGGCGCACCCTTTAACGCTTTGCAACTTTTATGGATAAATATAATCATGGACGGACCGCCTGCGTTGACGCTCGGTCTTGAAAAAGCCGACGATAAACTTATGGAAAATAAACCCGTAGGAAGAAACAACAGTATAGTAAGCAAAAAAATGCTTGCTAGGATATTTTTCAACGGCTTAGTAATGGCAGCGATTTTAATGTTGCAAGCGAAGTTTAATTTTATCGGTTGTAAAAATTCGCAAAAAAGCGGTGTAATATTCACTTTGTTTATTCTTTTCCAACTGTTTAATGCGTTTAACAGCAGGCAACTAGGCAAAGAAAGCGCATTTTGCAATCTATCCAACAACAAAATAATGCCGTTTGCGTTTTTGCTTACCTTTTTAATTCAAATTTTTATAATGCAGGTCGGGTACGAAACATTCGGTGTTGTGCCGCTCGATTTTGCGGTTTGGGTAAAAGTTTTGCTGACTGCGTCCATAATTACCGTCGTTTCCGAACTTTATAAATGGGTATACAGGTTTATAAAATATAAAAAAGCGAAAGATTATTAAAAAGAGTTTTTACGTAAATAAATTTTAAGTTCAAAGCATACAATAAATTATATGGCTAAAATAACGTTAACCGAAAGGGATTACAATCAATCTAATCTTCAATATATATGTTTTACATTATCCGATTTGTTGTCTCAAACTCGCTCCGCTTGCGAGTTGAGTAGGTCGGGCGGCAGGGTGGTTTTAACAATCGACAGCCCCGAAGATTATGCGGAGACCGTTAAAAAAGAAGTTTACGATAAGGCTTCCGACGTGATTGCCGTAAATTATAAATACGATTACTTTAAAAAACTTATAAGCGCAACGGGGCTTAACTTCGTGGAAAAGGAATTGCTTTTAACTTCCATAATAGCCGCCGATTTGGAAGAAGATAAGCGTTACGTGTGTTCTAAAATCGCAGGGTACGGAAACGTGGTGCTTGACGGCGTGTTTAATTTCAGACTAAAACCTTTAAAAAACAAATGGGCGGGCATAGTAAATTGTATGCCGGAATATTTTCAAGGCGAGCAATTAAAAGATTTCATAACCTATCTTTTAGAGGATAGAAAAAGAAAGGTTTTGGTTGAAGACGATAAAGTTTACGATAGCCATTATAAAAGGCTTACTAAAGGCGAACTTATGGATAAAGGTATGCAGGACGGCAAAATCATAAGGGAAATTTTGCTTAGCGGTTGCGGCGAAGTAGAAGTAAATTGTCCGCTTTCAAAAACCGACGAGCATTACTTAAGGGAATACTTCGGAGATAAAATAACGCTGGGAAAAGGATATTTTTCGTAAAACGGTTGACAAAACTTTAAAAGAGTTGTAATATGGTCGTATAAACGCATATGAGTTTCGGACAAGTAGCGTGCGTAAGGCTATTCAGAGAGTAGGCGTATGGTGCAAGCCTATTAGGTTGCGCAACAGTGAAACCACCGTAAATTTCGCAGTTGGCGGACTGTATAATTAAATAAAAGAGCGGTCGGGTAACCGACAATTAAGGTGGAACCGCGGAAATTATTTCGTCCTTAAACAGTTGTAAATACAGTTGTTTAAGGATTTTTTATATAAAGGAGAAAGATAATGAAAATTACGCTTAAAGACGGTTCGGTAAAGGAATACGAAAATTCTATTACCGTAGGGGAAATCGCAAAAGACCTTTCGGAAGGGCTTTTTAGAAACGCAGTGTGCGGCAAAGTCGACGGAAAGTTGGTCGATTTGTCGTACGTAGTGGAAAACGACGCCGAAGTAGAAATCGTTACGCTTAAAGATAAAGAAGGGCTTGACGTTTATCGTCATACGACTTCGCACGTTTTGGCAGCCGCAGTTAAGGCTATATTCCCGACCTGCAAACTTGCAATCGGTCCCGTTATAGAAAAAGGGTTTTATTACGATATAGATTTTAAAACGCCGATAAATAAGGACGATTTAACTAAAATCGAAGCCGAAATGAATAAAATCATTAAGGGCGATTTGCCTATCGAAAGATTTGTCCTTCCCAAAAAAGAAGCGCTTAAAATGATGAATAATTTCAGCGAAGATTATAAAAAGGAACTCATCAACGATTTGCCTGCAGGCAGTGAAATTTCTTTCTATAAGCAAGGCGATTTCGTCGACCTTTGCAGGGGACCGCACCTTCCTTCGACGGGTAAAATAAAAGCCTTCAAACTGACAAGCATAACGGGCGCATACTGGCGTGGGGACGAAAAAAACAAAATGCTTACCAGAATTTACGGTACTGCGTTTGAAAAGAAGTCCGAACTAGAAGAATATTTGCAAGCGGTAGAAGAAGCGAAAAAACGTGACCACAATAAATTAGGTAGAGATTTAGGTATATTTATGACCGAAGAAGTCGTTGGTCAAGGCTTACCCATACTTATGCCAAAAGGCGCAAAAATAATGCAAATTCTCTCTCGTTTCGTTGAAGACGAAGAAGAACGCAGGGGATTTATGATTACAAAAACTCCGTATATGGCTAAGCACGACCTTTATAGAATTTCGGGACACTGGTATCATTATAGGGATAAAATGTTTATTTTAGGGGACGAAGACAGCCCCGAAGCAATGGCGCTTCGCCCGATGACCTGTCCGTTTCAATATCAAATTTATAAAAACGGCTTAAAAAGTTATAGGGATTTACCCGTAAGATTCAGCGAAACGGCTACTCTTTTCAGGAAGGAAGCCAGCGGCGAAATGCACGGTCTTATAAGGGTAAGGCAGTTTACGCTTTCGGACGGACATATTATTTGTACGCCCGACCAAATAGAAGAAGAATTTAAGCGTTGTTTGGATTTGAGTTACTATTTCCTTGAATGTTTAGGTATGAAGGACGACGTTACTTTTAGGTTCAGCAAGCGTGGTAAGGGCAAGGATAAGTATATAGATAACGACAAGGCTTGGAACGAAACCGAAGCGCTTATGAAAAGCATACTCGACCATATCGGGTTGAATTACGTCGAAGCCGAAGACGAAGCCGCTTTCTACGGACCTAAATTAGACGTTCAAATTAAAAACGTTTACGGTAAGGAAGATACGCTTATCACCATTCAAATCGACTTTGCCGCAGGGCAGTCTTTCGATATGACCTATATTGACGAAAACGGCGAAAAGCAACACGCATTCGTTATTCATAGAAGTTCTATCGGCTGTTACGAAAGAACGCTTGCTTTGCTTATCGAAAAATACGCAGGCGCATTCCCGCTTTGGATTGCACCCGTTCAGATTAAAGTTCTTTCGGTTACCGAAAGAAGCGCCGAATACGCAAAGAGCGTAGTTAAAGAAATGAACGATATGGGCTTAAGGGCGGAAGTAGACGTTCGTAACGAGAAGGTCGGATATAAAATCAGGGAAGCAAAACTTTCAAAAGTACCGTATATTTTCGTAGTCGGCGATAAAGAAGTCGAAGACGGCACCGTTTCGGTAAACAGCCGTAAGGAAGGCGATTTGGGCTCGATGAAGAAAGAAGATATTTTTGCCAAGATTCTTCTCGAAGATAAAACGAAAAAAGTATAAAATAATAAAAATAATTGATTAACGCCCGCTTGCGGGCGTTTTTCGTAGGGGTAAGTTATGGGGTTTTACGAAACTAGAGCAGGTATACCCGATTATAAACATTTTAACGTCCGCAGAATTACCGATATGCAACCGCACTTTCATTCCAGTATGGAATTAGTTTTCGTTAAAGAAGGCAGCGTAACCGTTACCGTGAACGGCGAAACAAAGCGTTTAACCTGCGGCGACGCTTGTTTTGCAAACGCCTTCGACGTTCATTCGTATTCGAAGGGTAGCGATAGCAAAGCGTATGTCTTTGTGTTCGATAAAAAGTACGCAAACGTCTTTCTTTCGGAAAACGGCGGAAAAAATATTCCCACTTTTTTCAAGTTCGACGATTATTCGTTGTTGGATAATTTATACGACCTTGAAAAAGAAAATTTTACCGAAACTGGATTTTCGGGTATAATCAACGTGCTTTTTACAAAAATTGCGCAAATTACCGACCTTGTCAGCAAGAAAACTAATATGCCGACCGACCTTATATGTAGAATTTTGATTTATGCCGAAAACAATTTGGATAAAAAAATAAATCTCGTAAGTCTGGGCGAAACTTTCGGGTATAATCCGCAGTACGTTTCAAGGGTTATAAATAAGTATTTGCCGAACGGCTTAAAAGACTATCTTAACACTCTAAGGGTGGAAAAAATCAATGCCGAATTGATTAGGTCGGACGCAAATGTTTTGGACGTCGCATTTAAATGGGGTTTTGAAAGTTCTAATTCTTTCTACAGGGCGTATGCAAAAAGATTCGGAAAATCTCCGAGAAAAAAGGTCGAATTTTGACATACATATGTTTAAAAACGGGTTGAAAGTTTGTTTTTTGCGTGGTATACTTTAATAAAAATAAATCTAAAGGAGATTTTTTTATGAAAAAGCATACCGTTGCAATTTTAGGTTGCGGCTCAAGGGGTTGTTACGCTTACGGCGATTTGTTCGTGCGTACGGGGAAATTCGATATCGTTTCGCTTTGCGATTTATTAAAAGAAAAGACCGATGAATGGGGCGATAAATACGGCGTTAAAAAAGAAATGCGGTTTAATACCGAAGAAGAATTTTTCAAAGAAAAACGTGCCGATTTGTTGGTAGTGGCAACGCTCGATAAGGACCACGTTCGTCAAGCAATCAAGGGGCTAGAACTCGGTTACGACTTGTTGCTTGAAAAACCCATTTCGGATAGTGAAGAAGAATGTAAACAACTTTTAGCCGCTCAAAAGAAGTACGGCGGAAGAGTTTTGGTGTGCCACGTACTTAGATATTCCGTACCCTTCGTTAAATTAAAGGAACTTTTAGACGAAGGGAGAATCGGTAGGCTCGTTATGATTGACGCAATCGAACAAGTTACTTTCTGGCATCAGGCGCACAGTTACGTAAGGGGCAACTGGCGTAAGGCTGAAGACACCACGCCTATGATACTTGCTAAATGTTGTCACGACTTGGATTTGTTGCAATACTACGCAGGCTCTCGTTGCGAAAGTATTTCGTCGGTCGGGGATTTAACGTATTTTAATAAGCAAAATCAACCTGAAGGCGCATCGGATAGATGTTCGGATTGTAAGTTTAAGGAAAGTTGCCCGTACAGCGCATATAATATTTATTTCGAAAGAACTTGTTGGCCGACCAACGTGCTTACCGCTCCGTATGAACCCACTAAGGAAAGGGTTACTAAGGCTATCGAAGAAGGTCCTTACGGCAGATGCGTGTTCGCTTGCGATAACGACGTCGTAGACCATCAAATAGTAACCGCAACATTTGAAAACGGTGTGAAAGCAAACCTTAAGATGACGGCGTTTACAAGAGACGGCGGAAGGATAATTAAATTTCACGGCACGACCGGCGAAATTTACTTCGATGAGTCTAAGATAGTAATTAAACCGTACGTAAAAATGTTTAAGAACACTAACGAAGAAGTTATCGATTGTTCTAAACTTATCGATGCCGAAGATTTCGGGCACGCAGGCGGCGACGGCAAGATAGTGGAAGCGCTTATTCGTATGCTTGACGGCGAACAAAATCCCGAAACTTCGCTTGAAAAGTCTATTGAAAGTCACTTAATGGGAATCGCTGCTGAAAAATCCCGTTTAAACGGCGGCGAACTTGTAAAAATAAGATAACGAAAAATCATTTTAAGACGTAGAAAGGAGCGTAAAATCAAACTTGTTGTTTGAATTTTACGCTCCTTTATTTTTAATCATACTTTAGTATAGAAAAAATTTTTGAAAAAGTTCCTACATATCGACACGATTTTAAGATAAATGTGTTATAATAGACGCAGTGGTTTTGCCTGTGGAAAAACCGAAACTAACGTTTCTCCGTGCGTAACCGCACGACTGCGTCATTGCAACACGGCGTAAAAATGTCCTTGCAAGCAAACATTTTTACTTGTGTTTTAATACAAGCGTATTTTTGCCTGTGGAAAAACCGAAACTGTTGTTTTTTACGAATATCTTACATTATTTTAGAAGGTGAATTATGATTAAACACGTTATATGTTTTAAATTAAAAGAAGAATATAAAAACTGTGCGCAGGAACTTGTTGATATGTTTTTGTCAATGAGAAAAAACGTACCTATGGCGAAAACCGTTAACGCTTACGCCGACGAATTACATTCGGCAAGAAGTTGCGACGTTATTTTGGAAGTCGTTTTGGAAGATTTTGCCGCTTTAGAAGCATACCAAAAAGACGCTTATCACGCAGGCGTTGTAAAACCTTTTGTTCACGAAAGAACTTCGTCCAGCGTTGCCGCTGATTTTACGTTGTAAAATATTAAAAAATAGATTCTTCACTGCGTTCAGAATGACGGCGTCAAAACACGCCAAAAAGCCAACGATTTGCCTAAATAGGCAAATCGTAAGGCGTGAATGGCGGTTTTTCCTTTTCGCAAAAATCTTTTTTCAAAATCTTTTTGCGAGAATTAAAGAGATGGATTCTTCTCTTTGCTTAGAATGACCGGATAGTGATTTAGGATGACGAAGAATAAAAATATTTTAAAACCGTGTCATACTGAGCAGGCTTGCAAAGCCTGTCGAAGTATCTAAAAGAGAGATTCTTCGTTCGCTATTGCGAACTCAGAATGACAAATAGAAATGGATTCTTCGTGTGTTCGCTGTGGTGAATATACTCAATAATGACAGGAAGGGAAAAAATTATTATAAAAATTCACGAAAAGATTTTATATACAAAAGGATTTTCGTGAAAAAGGAGAAACCAAATTTAAGGTCTTGCACTTTGGTTTTTACCAAAGTGCTGATAAAAAGTTGTGTTTCGACGCTGTCATACTGAGCAGGCTGTGAAACAGCCTGTTGAAGTATCTAAAATGCAAATGTAATGGTAATGCAATTACAAACAAGTAACGCAAAGAGATTCTTCGTATGTTCGCTATGGCGAACATACTCAAGAATGACAGGTGAAAAAATAGATTCTTCGCTACGCTCAGAATGACAAATGAATAGATACGATAAGTTAAACTATTCAAAGTAATAAAAATTACATTAAATAAAACATTTTTTAATTTAGGAGGTAATAAATATGCATTCCGAACCGCTTTTTACTTTTACGCTATTCGGCAAAGATTTTTCGCCGACGTTATACGGGGTATTCCTTTCGATAGGTTTGCTTGCCTGTCTTGCAGTGTATAAAATTTATACCGATTATAGAAAAATCGATATCGATGTTCAGGATTTCGGTTTTATAATTGCTATTTTGTCAATAGCAATCGGGTTTTTGTGCGCCGCTTGCTATCAGTCGGTTTATAATTTTATCGAAACGGGCGAGTGGACTTTCGGCGCAATTACCGTAATGGGCGGTCTTATAGGCGGCACCGCTGCGTTTTTGCTTATTTATTTTGTCGGCGGTAAATATTATTTTAGGGGTAAAAAGAAAGGAATTCATATAAAAGAATTCAATAAAATTTTGTTAGTTGCCCCCGTTTGTATAGCTATTGCGCACGGTTTTGGGAGAATAGGTTGTCTAATGGCGGGGTGTTGTCACGGAAAGGAAGTTGCAGGTCCGTCGGCAGGCGGCGTTTTAATGAACGGTACGTATTATATCCCTACCCAACTTTATGAAGCGATTTTTCTTTTCATATTATTTGCGGTATTGTCGGTTATGTATTTTAAGCGTATGAATTTTACTCACGTCGTTTATCTTATTTCGTACGGAGTTTGGCGTTTTATTATAGAATATTTCAGGGATGACAGCAGGGGCTCTTTTATACCGGGTATGACTCCGTCGCAATTCCAGTCTATAGTATTTATTCTTGCGGGAATCGCTATCTTGATATATATGAAAAAGACAAACAAACCGTTTATGCTTTCGCCCGATATCGATAAATCAAATAAAAAAGAATAAATGTTTTAAGCGTGCCGCTTGCGGTGCGCTTTTTTAAAAGTGGGCAATATATGCAACACAAAGTGCAACATATGACATACGCTTTTTTAATTTTTATGTTATAATACAAGAAGTTGATGCTTTGCTTGCAAGGAGCAGCAACTTCGCCGTATTTCAATCTTGAAGTCGTAAAAACGCAAGTTTTTACAAGTAAAATCTTTGATTTTACTAAAGTTTGTATTTTTACAAACTTTGACTTCATTTAGATTATAATATAAGCGTAACTTTGCTAAACGCAAAGAGAAAACTAGCGTTTTCTACGGCTTTTTTGGTAAAAAAGCCGTACGCTAACTTGAAACAGGTCGCAAAAATGCCTGCAAATACTTCGTGCTTGCGCATTTTTGCTAGTGTTATAATACAAGCGTAACTTTGCTAAACGCAAAGTGAAAACTGACGTTTTCTACGGCTTTTTTGTTAAAAAAGCCGTACACTAACTTGAAACAGGTCGCAAAAATGCCAGCAAATACTACGTGCTTGCGCATTTTTACTTGTATTTTAATACAAGCGTAACTCTGCTAAAACAAAGGGAAAACTAGCGTTTTCAACGGCTTTTTTGGTGAAAAAGCCGTACGCTAACTTGAAACAGGTCGCAAAAATGCCTGCAAATACTTCGTGCTTGCGCATTTTTGTTGGTGTTTAATAAAAACAAAAATAAATAAAAAAACGGGAGAATAAAAAATGGACAAAAAAGAATATGCAAAATATTGCAGACAAGTAGTAGCCGAAGGTTGCGTGCTTTTGGAAAACGACGGGACTTTGCCGTTTTCTAAGAACGATAAAGTTGCCGTGTTCGGTCGTGAACAATTCGAGTATGTAAAAAGCGGCACAGGCTCAGGCGGTTCGGTTAATTGCGAATACGTAACCGATATAAATTCTTCAATTAAAAAAAGAATGAATATCGACGAAATTGTAGAAGATTATTACAAGAAGTTTCTTGAAGAAAATTCTTACGATACCGCAGGCAAAAAGGAAGTTCGTCTTTCGGTGCAAAAACAACCGAATATAGACGAAGAATTTGTTAAAGCCGCCGCAAGCCGTAACGAAAAAGCATTGATAGTTATTTCAAGGATTTTCGGCGAAGGCGTGGATATGACTAACGTTAAAGGCGGATACCTTTTAACCGATGAAGAAGAAAACGCTCTTTCGCTAATTTCCAAACATTTTAAGAAAGTTGCTGTGGTGATTAACTGCGGGAATTTGATAGATTTAACTTGGATTTCAAAGTATAAGATAGGTTCAGTAATGTTGATATGGCACGGCGGTCAGGAAGGCGGCGAAGCGGTTGCTTCGGTATTGACGGGCGAAAGTTATCCGTCGGGCAGATTGCCGCTCAGCGTTGCGCCTATTGAAGCGTACAAAAATGTTCCGTTCGGCGACGTAAGTAGGAATATTCATACCGAAGATATTTACGTAGGATATAGATATTTGCTTACTTTTTGTCCTGAAAAAGTTATTTATCCGTTCGGTTACGGTTTGGGATATACGTCTTTCAATATAGAAACCAAGTCCTGCAAATTTTGCGACGGCGAAGCCGTTATAACCGTAGACGTAACTAATAACGGGAACTTTAAAGGAAAGGAAGTAGTACAAGTTTATTACGCTGCGCCGCAAGGCAAACTCGGTAAGCCCGTAAAAGAACTTGTAACGTTTAAAAAGACCAAAGAGTTATTGCCTAAAGAAACTCAAACGTTGGTATTAAAATTTGCCGTAAACGAAATGTGTTCGTTCGACGATAAAAACGCTTGCGGTTTCGGTCATTCGTTCGTTCTTGAACAAGGTAATTATACCATTTACGTCGGCAAAGATTGCGTTAATTGTAACGAAGTCGGCGTGTACGAAAACGATAAAGACGTATGCGTTAAAAAAGCAACCGACGCAATGCACCCCCGTCAAAGTTTTACTCGCATAACTCCGTTCGGAAAAGAAAAAGTGGAAGGTTACGATAGCGTTTATGTCGAAGAAGAATTAAAAACGGTAGAATATACGGGCGATAAAAATTATATGCTTAAAGACGTTGCTAACGGCGTATGCTCTATGGATGATTTTATTGCTCAGTTTACACCTACTGAATTATCTTATTTGGTAAAAGGCGAAGGCTGGGGAAGCACTAAAACACCGATAGTAGGCTCGGCTGCGATAATGGGCGGCACTACCGAAGCAATGTTAAAGCACGGCGTACCCGTAGTTACATTATGCGACGGACCTTCGGGACCTAGAACTAGGGGTGAAGAAAAATATACCTGTATTCCGTCAGGAATTATAATAGCGTCTACGTGGAATCCTGATTGCATAAAAGACGTTTTCAAAGGCTTTGCCGACGAACTTATAGAGAGCAAAATAGACGTAATACTTGCGCCCGGCGTAAATATTCACCGTCATCCGTTTTGCGGAAGAAACTTTGAATATTTTTCCGAAGACCCGATTATCGCAGGTACGTTTGCCGCAACCATTACCGAATGTTTTACCGATAACGGCATTTTGGCTACAGTAAAACACTTTGCAGTAAACAGCCAAGAAGCGGGGCGTAGAGAAGAAGACGAAATTTTAAGTGAAAGAGCGTTAAGGGAAATTTACTTAAAAGTATTCGAACTTGCCGTAAAGACGGGGAAATTAAATTGTATAATGACTTCGTATAACCGTATCAATGGTATTTCTGCGTGCGCAAACATCGGACTAACCGACGTGATTTTGCGTAGAGAATGGGGATATGACGGACTTGTAATGAGTGACTGGTGGGCTAGAGCGGATAAGTTTTCGAATGGAACATTGTTATCCACAAACGTTGCTGAAATGGTAAAGGCGCAAAACGATATTTATATGGTGGCTGAAAATGTTGTTGAATTTGACGACGACGTGTTGCTTGAACTAGAAAACGGCGGATTAACGCTTGCCGAACTACAAAGGTCGGCAAAACATATTTTAGAATGTGTTATGAAAAGCCTTGCATTTAGAAATATGTAAAATTTTATTTACAATTCGTGTTGTATAAATATTCGATTGAGAAAAAGCCTTGCTTTTGAAAATTTTCAAAAGCAAGGCTTTTTTATG
>CAZMOQ010000005.1:0-9591 GCA_964568155.1 uncultured Clostridia bacterium
ACTCCCGACCCCATGGTCCCAAACCACGTGCGCTACCAACTGCGCTACACCCCGTAATTTTTCAACGCCTTAATATATTATACTATATCCAAAAAAAAGTCAACAGTTTTTAACAACTTTTTTAACTTTTTTTAGAAATTTTTTTATTATGGCTTTTCGACTAAATTCGGGCTGATTATTCAGTATTTTACAATATATTTTCATTGCGGTATGTTAAAGTATTTTAGCAAGGAGATACGCAGATATGGATATAAAATTCAAAAAGTCGTCCAACGTTTTATTCGTATATTTGTACGGCGAATTAGACGAGTATTCCGCAAACGTTTGCCGTTCGCCGTTAGATAAGTTGTTGGAAGAAAATCTTACGGTAAAAAAAGTAGTTTTTGATTTAAGCGGTTTGTCGTTTATGGATAGTACGGGTATCGGTATGCTGATAGGCAGGTATAAAAAACTTAAAAACTTCGGAATACCGTTATATCTTGCGGGCGCAAACGTAAATATAGAAAAGATAATTACGCTAAGCGGGTTATACGGCATTATGCCGAAATATTAAGACAGGAGAAATTTATGGAACAAAAAAATTCTATGCAATTAAAATTTTTATCGCTTTCGGAAAACGAAGTTTTTGCAAGAACGGTTATTGCGGCGTTTTGTTTACCGTTAAATCCCAGTATTTCCGAATTGAACGATATAAAGACCGCCGTAAGCGAAGCGGTTACGAACGCAGTGGTTCACGCATATCCGGATACGCCCGGTTATATTTATATGACCGCCGAAAGAATAGGCGGTAAGATACATATAGAAATAGCCGACGACGGAATCGGTATAGAAAATTTGGACGAAGCGATAGAACCGTTTTACACTTCCAGACCCGAAGAAGAACGGTCGGGAATGGGATTCACGATTATGCAAACGTTTATGGAGGACGTGGAAGTTTTTTCTATGCCTAACAAGGGAACGAAAATCGTTATGAAAAAGACAGTTTCTTCCGAATAAAGGAGTGTAAATGTTAAGCCAAGAAGAACTTAATTATTACGTAAAAAAAGCAAAAGAAGGTGATGAGCAAGCAAAAACGATAATATACGATAATAATGCGCCTTTGTTAAAAAGTATTGTCAAAAATTTTAAAAACAAAGGGGTTGAATACGACGACTTGTTTCAAATTGCAACTATAGGGTTGTTGAAGGCTATAAATAATTTCGACGAAACATTCGGCGTAAAGTTTTCAACATATACCGTACCTATGGTTGTAGGCGAAATTAAGCGTTATATGCGTGATAACGGCGCAATAAAGGTTTCAAGAACGTTAAAAATATTAGCAAGCAAAATGAATAAATTTATAACGGCTTACCAAACCGAAAAAGGAATTTCGCCAACGGTTGCGGTGATAGCCGAGCATTTTTGTTGTAGTGAAGACGACGTCGTGATGGCTTTAGACTCGGCAAAAATGCCGATATCTTTGTTTGAAAAAAACGATGACGACGACAATTCTTCCGAACTTATAGATAAACTTTCGGCAAGAGAAAACGAGGACGATATGATTGATAGAATAGAAATTTCAAAAATTATCGAAAGTTTGACCGAACGAGAGCGAAAAATAGTTATAATGAGATATTTCAGGGATAGAACGCAAAGCGAAATCGCTACTGAATTAGGCGTGTCGCAAGTTCAGGTAAGCAGGCTTGAAAATAAAATTCTAGAAAAAATACGGCTTAAATTTTAGCCGTATTTTTCGTATTAAAATTTTTTGTTTGCTCATATTACGAATATGAGAATAGAAAAAAATTGCGAATATCTTAAATCGATAGACGAGAAGGAAAGTTTTATAAAAAACACCGTGAAAAAGGAAATTAGAAATGAAAAATAATAAACAAAACGTTTACAACAAAAATTATAACGATTACGTTTCGAGTATTGCACCGAAAACTAAAGAGGCTCGTTCGATATTTCACGCTTTTTGGGTTGGCGGCGTTATATGTTCGATAGGGCAATTTTTCAGGTATGGTTTAGAATATTGCTTCGGGCTTACGGGGGACGAGTTGTCGAGTTTCGTTTCTATGATTATGATATTTTTAGGCGCATTTTTGACGGGACTCGGCGTTTATGACAGAATAGGCAAGTATGCCGGCGGCGGTTCGATAGTGCCGATAACGGGCTTTGCAAACTCGGTCGTTTCGCCTGCGATGGAATTTAAAACCGAAGGATATATTTACGGCACTGCGGCAAAAATGTTCGTTATTTCGGGACCTATAATAGTTTTCGGCGTTTCTACAAGCGTGCTTATCGGCTTGCTTTATTTTTTCGGATATATGGTGTTTTAATGAGAAGAACGATTATTTATAAAAACAGACCTACGCTTATAGCGACCGCTACGATAGGTGGTCCGAAGGAAGCTATCGGTCCTATCGGTAAATGTATAGAAACTTTAATCGACGACGATATGTTCGGCGAAAAAACTTTTGAAAAAGCCGAGTGTAAAATGCTCTCGAGCGTTATAGGCAATTCTATAAAAAATTCGGGTAAAAAAGAAAGCAAAATAGGTGCAGTTATCGCAGGGGATTTATTAAACCAAATTATTTCGGCGTCGTTTGCTTGCAGAAATTTTTCGGTGCCGTATATAGGCGTGTATAACGCTTGTTCCACTATGAGCGAAGCGTACGCTTTAGGCGGCGTTTTGGTCGACGGCGGATATACGGATAACGTCGTTTGTGCAACGGGGAGTCATTTTTCTACTGCCGAAAGACAATATCGTTACCCTTTGGAATTAGGTTCGACAAGACCGCCTGTGTCGCAGTGGACTGTTACGGGTGCAGGCGGCGGTGTCCTTTCTTCGACGGGCGTCGGACCTAAACTGACGATGGCTACTTTTGGCAAAGTCGTCGATTTCGGTGTAAACGACGCAAATAATATGGGTGCAGCGATGGCTCCTGCGGCGGTAGATACGTTGACCTGCCATTTCGAAGAGAATAAACTTAAACCAAAAGATTACGATTTGATTGTAACGGGGGATTTGGGTGCCTTCGGAAGTAGAATTTTTAAAGATTTAATGTGGGAAAAGGGGTACGACGTGCAAAAACAACACGTCGATTGCGGAGAAATTATATATAATATAGACGAAGATGAATTTCAAGGCGGCAGCGGCGCAGGGTGTAGCGCAGTCGTATTCAATTCGTTTATATATAATAAAATGAAGAAGGGAAAACTTAAAAGAGTTTTGTTTATGGCTACGGGTGCGCTGTTGTCGACGACATCTACTCAACAAGGCGAAACTATCCCTGCAATATCTCACGCAGTATCGTTTGAAGTATAGGTGAAAAATTATGAAAGAAGAACTTGCGTTTGAAATTTTGTTTATGTTTGTAAAAGCATTCGTTGTGGGCGGCTTAATATGTGTTATCGCACAACTTTTAATAAATTTTACAAAACTTACGTCGGGTAAAATTTTGGTTTATTTTTTACTTGCGGGCGAATTGTTGCAGGCTGTGGGTTTGTATAAATATTTGGTCGAATTTGCAGGTGCCGGCGCAACGGTTCCGATATCGGGCTTCGGATATTTGTTGGCTGAAGGGGCTATTAAAGGTGCGAAAAAAAGTTTGTTTTATGCTATAACGGGCGGAATAACCGCAGCGGGCGCAGGCATTACCGCCGCTATAGTTTTCGGTTATTTGTGTGCGGTAATATTTAAAGTAAGGTCTAAAAAGAATTGATTTAATATATAATGTACTACTGAATTTCACAGGTTAGTATTTATGTATTGTTCTTATAAGGAATATAAAAAAGGGAGAAAAGTAAAAAGAAAGTGCGGTAAATTATTTAAAACGTGCGTCGTTTTGTTGATAATTGCCGCCGTTTTTGCTTATTATAAAGTTTTTATATCGCAAACGGTAATAAATTACGCTTTAAACGAAATAAATTCGATAGTTACCGCTTCCGTAAATAAGTCGGTTTTGGAAAGTTTGAAAGACGGGGTTAAATACGACGAACTTATTTCCGTTGAAAAGGACAATAGCGGAAATATAACTTTGATAGAAACCAACGCTTACAAAACTAATTTTATAAATAGAGAAGTGGCGTTAAATACGCAAAATCTTTTAAAAAACGAATGTGCGAAAGGAATATGCGTTCCTATCGGCGCATTTACGGGGGTAAGCCTTTTATCGGGTTTCGGTAAAAACGTAAAACTTAATATATTAGATTCGCAAGCAGTAGAATGTGATTTTAAGTCTTTTTTCGAGTCCGCAGGAATAAACCAAACTCGGCATGCGATTTATATAGAAGTCGATTCGTCCGTTTGCGTCGTTTTGCCTATGGCAATGAAAAAAGTGAACGTAAAAACCGAAATTTTAATTTGTGATGCCGTTATAGTCGGGAAAATCCCCGAAGTTTATCTCGGTAAGGGGCTTTTTAATTAAAAAACGATTGACTTAATTTTCGTTTTAATGTATACTAAAATCATATAAAGACTGTGACGAAGACAGATGTATGATTTTATTTTACAGAGAGAAGACCGCTTGCTGCAAGGTTTTTATTTAAAAAATACGTTATTCACTTCCGAGTTCCGCACCGAACCTGAAAAGCAGTAGACTGCGGCGGTTGAACCGTTAAAACTTAACGAGGCTTGTTTTTTTACAAGTGAATTTAGGTGGTACAGCGAAGTATATTTGCCCTATGAGTTTTCATAGGGCTTTTTTTATAGGAGGATTTATGCAAGAAAACGTTAATGCGCTTTTGGAAAAGGCGAAAAACGAAATCTCTACGGCAAATTCAGGTAGGGAACTTATTGATTTAAAGGTAAAATATCTTGGCAAAACGGGCGAAATTACCGTATTGCTTAAAGGAATGAAAGATTTACCGCCCGAAAAACGTTCCGAATTCGGTAAAACGGTAAACGAATTGAAAACCGCCGTTTCCGATTTGTTGGAAGTAAAGGAAAAGCAAATAAAGCAGGCTGAAATGCAAGCGGCTTTTGAAAAAGAGTCGGTTGATATTACGCTTGACGGCAAAAAACCGTCGTTCGGCAATCTTCATCCTTTGAACATAGTAAGAAGTAAAATTATAGACGCATTTGCAGGTATGGGCTTTGAAATTTTCGAAGGGCCTGAAATCGAACTCGATTACTACTGTTTTCAAGCGTTGAATATACCTAAGGACCACCCTGCAAGGGATATGCAAGATACGTTTTATATTTCGGATAACGTAGTTTTGCGTCCGCATACTTCGCCGGGACAAATCAGAACGATGGAGAACAAAAAACCGCCGATTAAGATTTTAAGCCCGGGTAGAGTGTATCGTGCAGACGACGACGCTTCCCATTCGCCTATGTTCCATCAAATAGAAGGTCTAGTTGTCGATAAAGGGATAACTTTGTGCGATTTAAAAGGTTTATTAGACGAATTTGTTAAGATAATTTTCGATAAGGATACTAAAACAAGGCTTCGCCCGTCATATTTCCCGTTTACCGAGCCCAGCGTTGAAGTCGACGTTACTTGCAGCGAATGTCACGGTAAAGGCTGTAAACTTTGTAAAGGTACGGGCTGGATAGAAATTTTAGGCGCAGGCATCGTAAACAAAAAAGTTTTGGAAAATTGCGGCGTCGATTCCGACGAATATTCGGGGCTTGCCTTCGGGTTGGGTATTGAAAGAATCACGATGATAAAGTACGGCGTACCCGATATAAGAACGTTGTTTGAAAATAACGTTAAATTCTTAAAACAGTTTGATAGGAGATAGTTTGATATGAAAGCACCTTTATCTTGGTTGAAAGATTACGTGGATATAGACGTTACGCCCGAAGAACTTGAAAGCAAGTTGTTTTCTTGCGGTTTGGAAGTCGAAGAAACGATATATTTCGGTAAAAATATAGATAAAATCGTAGTTTGTAAAATAGAAGAAATCGCACAACACCCTAATGCGGACAAGTTGTCCGTTTGTCAGGTCGACGCAGGTAAATACGGTAATTTGCAAATAATAACCAACGCTAAAAACATAAAGGTCGGCGATTTGGTCCCTGTTGCGGTAGACGGTGCTACGCTTGCCGATGGAAATAGAATATTTAACGGTAAATTAAGGGGCTTGCCTTCTTACGGTATGTTTTGTAGCGGAGAAGAATTAGGCATAACCGACGAATATTACGACGGCGCAAGCGAAAATTGCGTTTTGGTTTTTAAGGAAGATTATCCGCTCGGCGCAGAAGTAAAAGAAGTTTTGGGTATAGAGGACGTTATATTCGATATAAACATAACGGCAAATCGTCCTGATTGCCAAAGCATTTTAGGAATAGCAAGGGAAGTTGCCGCCGTTTTGAAAAAGCCGCTTAAAATGCCGAATTTGACTTATAACGCTAATCCGAATTTAAAAACTACCGATAAAATAAAAATAGAAAATAAAGCAGTTGACTTGTGTCCGAGATATATAGGGCATTACGTTTCTAATATAAAAATAGGGCATTCGCCAAAGTGGATGACTAAGCGTCTTGCGAGTGTGGGTATTCGTTCTATAAACAACGTGGTCGATATCACTAACTTCGTTTTAACTGAAATAGGTCAACCCATGCACGCTTTCGATTACAATAATATCGACAATAAAACCATTGTAATTAGAAGGGCAAACGACGGTGAAAAGATTATTACGTTAGACAGAAAAGAGTTTGAATTATCTAGTAAAAACCTAGTGATTTGCGATAAAGACAAACCTATTGCGCTTGCAGGCGTAATGGGCGGATTAAACAGTGAAATTCAACCCGATACCAAGGAAATAGTTTTTGAAGCGGCTAAGTTTGCAAGGGACAATATAAGAAAGACTTCCCGTTCGTTAGGTCAGCGTTCGGATTCTTCCGCAAGATACGAAAAAGGCATCGATGCTTATACTGCGGAAATCGCTATGAATAGAGCGTTGAATTTAATCGATGCGTTGGGTTGCGGAACTATCGCTTGCGATAGGTACGATTTACCCGGCGGCGAATTGCAACCTAAGGTAATAGAAACTACTTTCGATAAGGTTAACGGTGTTTTGGGTATAACCGTTCCGTCCGAAAAAATCGTTGAAATTTTAGAAAGCCTTGAATTTAAGTGCGTTATAAACGGCAATAATTTGAAAGTAATCGCACCGCTTTACAGGGACGACGTAGAAAGTTATCAAGACATAGCCGAAGAAGTTATAAGAGAATACGGTTACGATAATATAACGCCTACGTTGTTGAATACCGCAGCAATCACTTCCGGCGGACTTAACGACGAACAAAAAGATGTTGAAAATATTAAAAATTTGTTTAATTCTTGTGGATATAACGAAATTATTACCTATTCTTTCGTTTCCGAAAAACAATTCGATTTATTCGGCTTGGATAAAACGAATATGGTTAGGATAATAAATCCGCTCGGCGAAGATTTAGGCGTTATGCGTGTTTCGCTTGTTCCTTCGATGGTTGATACTATTGCTAAAAATTTAAACAGAAAGAACGAAAGCGCAGCGTTTTTTGAATTTGCTTCGGTTTATTTTAAGACCGATGACGAACTTCCTTTGCAACCGAAGCGTTTGTCTTTTGGTGCTTATGGTGACGAGCAAGATTTCTTTACCGTAAAAGGCGTTGTCGAAAGCGTTTTGGAAACCTTTTCTAACGGTTGTTCGGTAAAATACGCTAGAAGCAAAATTTCGTATTTGCATCCGACCGTTTCGGCTGATATTATCGTCGATGGTAAAATCGTCGGGTATTTCGGTGCATTACATCCTGAAATTGCTGAAAAATGCGGAATATCAAAGAGAGTTTTTGTAGGCGAGTTCGATTATGAAGAATTAAAGAAAACTTTCAATAAAAAAGTTTATTACAAAGCGATTTCAAAATATCCTACCGTTGAGCGTGACCTTGCGGTTACCGTTGATAAATCGGTGCTTTGCGGAGATTTAATCGACGTTATAAAGAGTGCTGTGGGAAAATATATTCAAAGCGTAAAACTATTCGATATTTACGAAGGTGACCAAGTTGCCGAAGGTAAAAAGAGTATGGCTTTCAATTTGGTTTATTCTTCGCTTGAAAAAACTTTGACTGTTGAAGAAATTGACGATTCCGTTAAAAAGGTTTTACTTGCGTTAAAGAATAATTTTAACGCCGAATTGAGATAAAGTTTTATAAAATATTAAAAACGGCGGTTTTCTGCCGTTTTTTTCTTTTCAAAAATCAAAAATTATAGTAAAATAAATGTATGTTAGAATTATTGTCGCCTGCAGGCGGAGCGGATTCGCTTAAAGCAGGTATAAACAACGGCGCAGACGCCGTTTATTTAGGACTTAAAAAGTTTTCGGCAAGGGCAAACAGCGAAAATTTCGATAAAGAAGAATTTGCTTATTACGTTTCGTATGCAAAATTATTCGGGGTAAAACTTTACGCTACGGTAAACACTTTGATAAAAAACTGCGAACTTACCGATTATTTAAAATGCGTGGAGTCCGCATATCTTGCAGGGGCTGACGCTTTTAT
Organism: uncultured Clostridia bacterium; assembly: GCA_964568155.1. Taxonomy (GTDB): domain Bacteria; phylum Bacillota; class Clostridia; order Christensenellales; family Borkfalkiaceae; genus UMGS775. The sequence continues at coordinate 8,474 of CAZMOQ010000005.1, forward strand.
CGTTCAAGATATGTTTTTAGGGAATCTTTTGAAAAAGACTTTTCCTGAAATTACCTTGCATTTAAGTACCCAAGCAGGCGTTTGCAATGTTTTGGGTGCGGAAATTGCTAAAGAATACGGCTTTTCAAGAGTAGTTTTGGCAAGGGAAACTCCGCTGGAAGATATAAAATCGATTTCAAATATAATCGAAACCGAAGCGTTTGTTCAAGGTGCGTTGTGTTCTTCTTTTTCGGGGCATTGTTATATGAGTTCTTTTGTCGGAGGAAACAGCGGGAACAGGGGACTTTGTAAGCAACCTTGCAGGAAAAAGTACGATTATTTTAACGACGGTAAATTCGTTACGGGCGGTTATGCTTTGTCCTTGTCCGATTTGTCGGTCGGAGATAGAATTAAGGATTATATCAAAGCAGGCGTTTCGTCATTTAAAATAGAAGGCAGGATGCGTAGACCTGAATACGTTGCCGCCGCTACGGCTTATTATAGGGGGATTATCGACGGTAATTTATCAAAAACTGCTTTATCCGATTTGAAAAGAACTTTTAACCGTAACGACTACACTCAAGGTTTAGCGTTCGGACAAGACGAAAAATTTATTTCTTCGTCGGTTCAGGGGCATATGGGCGAGTTTGTTGGAAAAATCAGTAGGGTAACGGGTAAACTTGCTTACGTAGACGGCTACTTAGGGAACGACGGCGATTCTTATAAAATTTTGCGTAACGGTAAAGAAGTCGCTTCGGCGATTTTTAAGCAAAACGACAAGGTCGCAACTCTCTCCTGTAACGGCACTGTTTTTAAAGGTGATAGTGTTTACGTTACTACCGATGCAAAAGTCAATAAACGTCTTTTATCGATTGAAAAGAAATTTCCAGTAAAAATATACGCTGAATTTTTAGAGGGTAAACCTGCCGAGTTTTTAGTTGAAACGGCTAAAAGAAAATTCGTTTATAAAGATACCGAATTGTTAGAAAAATCAGTAAACCAAAGGTTAACAGGTGCCGACGTAATAAACTGTTTTAATAAAACGGGGGATTATCCTTTTAACGTAACTGTAAGTTCAAAAATAGAAAACGTGTTTTTGCCTAAGTCGAAATTAAACGCTTTAAGGCGAAATATTTATT
>CAZMOQ010000005.1:9691-21056 GCA_964568155.1 uncultured Clostridia bacterium
GAAAACGTGTTTTTGCCTAAGTCGAAATTAAACGCTTTAAGGCGAAATATTTATTTTGAAATTTTTAAGGTTGAAACAAGCCGAAAAGTTAGTGAAGTACAAGCGAATGATTTTAAGATTACGCCTGATAGAATAAGTATTGAAAACGCTTGTGTTTTACAAACAAATTTGCCTTTTTGCGGCGAGAGAATAATATTCCCTGAAAACTACAATATGATAAAGGGAAACGGTAAAGATTATTTATATTGTCCGCCCTTTGCAAACGGTAAAGATTTAGCGATTTTAACCAAAGCCGCTAAAACTTTCGGCGGAATTTACGCTGACGGAATTTATGCGATAAAACTTGCCGAAAAATTAAACAAGAAACTTATAGTCGGCACGGAGATAAACGTTTTTAATAATTACGACGTGTATGAATTGTCTAATAGAAAAATCGAACTTAAAGATATAGTTTTATCGAAGGAACTTTCTATAAACGAACTCAAAGAATTTCCTTCAAGTTGCAAGCGGTTTGCGTTGGGGAATATTCCGCTTATGCATTTAATTTATTGTCCTGCGGGTAAGGATTGCAAACATTGTAAACTTGGTGGTAAAATTACGCTCAAAGACGAAAACGGACGGCTTTTCAAAGTGAAAAAATACGTGTTGTCGTCTTGTCGTTTCGTCGTTTATAATGCCTACGATTTAATACCTAAAACAACTATCGACGGCGCAAAATTTTACGATTTTTCGTGTATGGACGAAAAAGACGCAAGTTTATTTATAAAAAATCAAAACAATCCGAACGAATTGCGTTCGGAAAATAATTTTACAAACGGCAATTTAACAAAAGGTGTTAATTAATTATGATTACTGAAAAAGTTATAAAAGCGTTGGAATACGACAAAGTTTTGGAAGAAGTCGCATCGTATGCCGTGTCCGAACTTGGCAAAAACGGTGTTTTGGCGTTGCGCCCGTCGTCGAATATCGTCGAAGTTAAAACTTTGCTGGATAAAACCAACGAAGCGGTAAAACTTCTTTTTACGTATAACGTTCAAGAATTACCTTATTATTCGGATATTTCCGACGAAGTAAAACGCTGTTTGAAAGGCGGAACATTATCGTTTGCGGAACTTTTGCGTGTCGCTTACGCATTGCGCTCGGCAAGAATTATAAAAAATTCGATTTTATCCGTCAACGACGAAAGCATTTTTCTTCTTAAAGAAGTTGCCGAAAGGCTGTTCGTCAATCAAAGCGTGGAAAGCGAGATAACCGATAAAATTTTAAGCGAAGATACTATTGCCGACGGGGCGTCGGTTAAACTTTTTACGATTCGTAAGCAAATTCGCACGCTTAACGCTCGTATTCGTGAAAAACTTAACTCTTATATGCACGGTTCGCTCGGCAAATATATGCAGGATAATATAGTTACCGTCAGGGGCGATAGATACGTAGTGCCCATAAGGGCGGAATACAGGAGTCAAGTGAAAGGGCTTGTTCACGACCAGTCGGCGTCGGGGGCAACGGTTTTTATCGAACCCGAACAAATTATAGAGTATAATAACGAACTTAAAACGGCTTTAATAGAAGAATCTAACGAAATACGCAGGATTTTGCAAGAATTGTCGGTAAAAGTAGCCGCAATCGGTCAAAATCTTTTATGGAATATTGAAAATTTGATTGAACTTGACGTTACATTCGCAAAAGCCGTTTACGCATATAAAAATTCTTGCGTATATCCCGAATTAAACGATTGCGGACGTATCGAAATTATAAAAGGCAGGCACCCTTTGATAAACAAGCAAAACGTAGTGCCCGTTACGGTTAAACTAGGTAACGGATATAATTTTTTGCTTATAACGGGACCTAACACGGGCGGCAAAACCGTAACGCTGAAACTTACGGGATTGCTTTCCGCTATGATGATGAGCGGTTTATTCGTTCCGTGTGCCGAAAACAGTGTTTTATCGGTTTTTAACGATATTTTTTGCGATATCGGGGACGAACAAAGCATAGAACAAAATCTTTCGACTTTTTCTTCGCATATGAAAAATATAATCGAAATTACCGAAAACGTTACCGAAAAAGCGTTGGTTTTGCTTGATGAAATCGGCGCAGGTACCGACCCTGACGAAGGTTCGGGGATTGCGCTTGCCGTAATAGAAGAATTGCTTGAAGCAAATTGCTTCGGGATAATTACAACGCACTATTCCAGATTAAAGGAATATGCATTCGGTAACGCTAAGATAGAAAACGCTTCTATGGATTTCGATACGCAAACGTTTGCGCCACTTTATAAACTCAATATAGGTATTCCCGGTTCGTCGAATGCAATAGAAATTTCAAAACGGCTGGGGTTAAGTAAAAAAATAACCGACAACGCTTTAAGTTTTTTATCGGATACAAAAATATCCTTTGAAAATATATTAAAACAAGCGGAAGAATCTAGAAACAACGCCGACAAATTGACCGCCGAACTTGAAAAAATAGAAAACGAAAAGCGCAGCGAGTTGGCTTTGATACGTGCCGAAAGGGAAAGACTTGAAAAAGAACTTGAAAAAGTAACTTCGACCGCAAAAATAGAAACAAGACGAATAGTAAACGAAAAAGTTTACGAGGCGGAAGAATTGCTTGAAGAAATAAAATCGATAGCAAAGAAAAGCGAAATTTCGGGCGCCGAAGTTATTACTGCAAGAAAATTAAAAAACAGCATAGAAAGTAAAAAATATCTTGCGGAAGAAACTAACGAAAAGAAACTTTTCGATATGAAAAAGGTCGAACTTTCGTCTTTAAAAGCGGGCGATACCGTGTATTCTGAAAGACTTGACGCCGAAGTTAAAGTTTTGCGTATTTTTAACGCCAAAAAGCAGGTCGAAGTCGCTTTGGGTATGATAAAAACGGTAGTTTCCGCAGAAGATTTGTTTTTCGTTAATAAATACGAAACCCCTACGAAGAAGCCCGTACAGGTAAAAAGAACGGTTAATGCCGTAATGCCTAGCGCTGAAATAAATATTTTGGGACAAACCGTTTTGGAAGGCGTTGAAAACGTAGCCACATTCATTGATAAAGCCGTTTTAAGCGGAATTGAAGAAATAAAAATTATTCACGGCGTAGGCACGGGAAAATTAAAGGCGGGCGTTTGGGATTATTTAAGAACGGATAAGCGAGTAAAGGAATACCGTAGCGGAAGATACGGAGAAGGTGAAAAAGGCGTTACGATTATTACGCTTAAATAATTGAATTATTTGAAATTTTATGTTAGAATATATTTTAACGATTTATTATTAAACAAAAATATACGGAGAATTTATGCAAGAATTTTTTTATGAAGAATCCGCTTTGGTTCAAAACGAGAAATCGGCAACCAGAAAGTACAATATTTTAAAAACGCTTTCGATAATTTCCTATGTCTTTATGGCGGCGTGGATTATATTAGCGCTTAATTTTTTCCCGCTCGATAATTTTAATTTCGTGGTGTTTTTAATCGAAGTTTTAATTCCCGTCGCAATGTTTTGTTTTAGCGGAATAATGCTCGGCAAAATGAAAAATAAAACTTACGTCGATTACGATTATACTTTCGTCACGGGTTCGGTAAGGGTTAGCAAGGTAATTAAGCAAATTAAAAGAAAAGGCGTAATTTCCTTTAATACTTCGCAAATTTTGCAAATGGGGAGATACGGTAGCGAATCTTGCGAGAAACTTGAAAAAACGCCCGACGTAAAAACGCTGATTTTAACAAGCAATGTTACGCCTGCCGAAGGCAAGGGCTTTTATTATTTATACGTAAACGACGTAAGTAATAAATTATTGATTTTCGAATGTACGGAAACGTTTATGGCTCACGTTTTAAGATATAGTAACAAAATGATACTAGAGAAGGACTTTAAATGATATATTTGGATAATGCTGCGACTACTAAGCCGCTTACTGCGGCGATTGAGTACGCCGAAAAGTTTAATGAAGAAGAATTTTTTAATCCGTCTGCTTTGTATTCGGGTGGCTTAAAAAACCGTAAAGAAATTCAACTTGCAAAAGAAGTTTTGTTAAACGCAATTTCTTGCGGCAAACACGACGTAATATTTACTTCTTGCGGTTCGGAAAGCAACAATCAAGCGATTTTCGGTATGGCGAAAAGGGGTGTTGCCGTAACTACGCTTGGCGAACATTCCGCAGTGTATAAACCTTTTTGCGAATTGAAAAACAGGGGCATAGGCGTAGAATTTGCAAAACTCGATAAGTTCGGCGCAGTCGACGTTGACGACCTTTTGCGTTTGGTAAGTCAGCCTAACGTTACCTTCGTTTCGGTTATGCACGTCAATAACGAAACGGGTGCGATAAACGATATAAATTCCATTGCAAAAAAAGTTAAGACAATAAATAAAAACATAATATTCCACAGCGACGGCGTTCAGGCTTTCGGCAAAATTCCGTTCAGGTTGTCGGAAGATATCGATTTATATTCGGTAAGCGCACATAAAATAAACGCATTAAAGGGTACGGGGGCTCTATTCAAAAAGAAAAATCTAACCTTGCCGCCGTATATTTTCGGCGGTGGGCAGGAAGGCGGATTTAGAAGCGGTACCGAAAACGTTTTCGGTATAAAAGTATTCGAGTACGCAACGAAAGAAAAATACGGACAAATAAGAGAAAATTACGAAAAGGTTCAAAATTTGAAAGATTTGTTTTTAAGTGAAGTAAACAAAGAACTTTTCGATATAATTTCGGGCGGTAATTGTTCGCCGTATATATTAAGTTTGTCTGCAAAGGGCGTTAAAGGCGAAGTTGTTTTGCATATGCTTGAAGAATACGGAATTATTATAGGCAACGGTTCGGCTTGTTCGTCTAAAAACCGTTTCAGCAGGGTTATAGACGCTTGCGGTTATAAGAATAACGACGGAATAATCCGTATCAGTTTTTCGCCGTACCTGACCGAAGAAGAAATAAAATTCGCAGTCGAAAAATTAAACGAAAAAACAAAAAATTTACAAAGGATAATGAATAAATGAAAACAGCGATAATTATTAGATATTCTGAAATTCATCTTAAAGGCAAAAACAGGGGATATTTTGAGAAAATGTTGCGAAACAATATCAAAAATTCTCTTAAAGGCATAAATTTTACCTTCGTGTCTATGCACAGCAGGTATTTGATTGAAGATTTTGCCGAAGAAGATTTCTCCTTGATTGTAGAAAAGTTATCGAAAATCGCAGGGATACACACTTTTAGCAAAGCGCTTGTGGTAGACAGCAATCACGAAGAAATAATAAGTGCGGCAAGAACTTTGTGCGACGGAAAAGAAGGGACTTTTAAGGTTGCAACGAATAGGGCCGATAAAAACTTCCAGCCTAATTCTATGGAATTTTCAAGGCTGGTCGGCGGAAAAATTTTAGACTTATATTTTAAAAATTTATCCGTTAACGTAACTTCGCCCGACTTCGTTGTAAATATAGATATCCGTGAAGACGGAAAAACTTTCGTATACACCGACAGTGAAGAAGGTCTTGGCGGAATGCCCGTAGGCTCGGCAGGCAAAGGCTTGCTTTTAATTTCAGGCGGTATTGACAGCCCCGTTGCAGGTTATATGATGGCTAAAAGGGGAATGAAGTTGGATTGCATACATTTCCACAGTTTTCCGTATACAGGAGAAGCCGCTAAAGAAAAGGTAATAGAACTTACCAAAAAGGTAGGCGAATATAACGGCGGAATAAATCTTTACGTCGTTTCTTTCACACATATTCAGGAGGCAATTCACGAGCAATGCCCTGAAGAATTTATGATTACGATAATGCGTCGTTTTATGATGAGAATCGCAGAGCGTTTAGCAAAAAAAATAGGCGGTCAGGCGATAATTACGGGCGAAAGTTTGGGGCAGGTCGCAAGCCAAACCATAGAGAGTATGACGTCGTCGAATTCGGTCGTAAAAATGCCCGTGCTAAGACCGCTGGTTGCATTCGATAAAGTCGATATTATAAAAATTTCCAAAAAAATAGATACGTACGAAACTTCGATTTTGCCTTACGAAGATTGTTGCACCGTGTTTTTACCGAAGTATCCCGTAATAAAACCCGAACTTAAAAAGGTAGAAAAAGTCGAAAGTGCGTTGGACGTTGAAAAACTTATCGACGAAGCCTTTGAAAATATAGAAAAATTCGAGTTGTAATATGCTGAAAAGATTTTTTTCTTATTACAAACCGCATAAAAAACTCTTTGCGTTCGATTTGTTTTGCGCATTGTTGCAAGCAGGTTGCACGCTTGCGTTTCCTTTAATAACAAAAAATATCATAAACGATTACGTACCCAACAAGCGTTTGGTTTTATTGATAGTTTGGTGTTCGGTTTTACTCGGAATATATTTACTAAAAGCGGTTTTGGCTTACATAATACAGTACTGGGGACACGTTTTGGGCGTTCGTATTCAATCGGATATGCGTAAGGCAATGTTTCGCCACTTGCAAAAATTACCGTTCACTTTTTTCGATGAAAATAAAACGGGCGCAATAATGTCAAGACTTGTGAACGACTTGTTCGATATTTCGGAACTTGCGCATCACGCACCCGAAGATTTATTTATTTCAGCAGTGACGATTATAGGTTCGTTTATAATTTTATCGACAATAAATTTACCCTTATCGATAATAGTTTTTTGTTTTATACCGCTTATGTTGTTTTTTGCGGTAAAATCTAGGAAGCGTATGAACCTTGCCTTCAAAAAAATGCGTGAAGAAACGGCAAACGTCAATGCGGACGTGGAAACGGCTGTTTCGGGCGTTAGGGTAACGAAAGCGTACGCTTGCGAAGATTATATCGGAAAAAGGTTTGAAAATACCAACGAAAAATTCGTTGCCGCAAGAAGCAAGGCTTATAAAGCGATGGGAATTTTCGGTAGCGGAATGGGGTTCGTTTCGGACTTTTTGTATTTAGTGGTTTTGTTGTTCGGTGGTTTGTTTTTCTATTTTGAAATTATAGATACGGGTGAATTCGCCGCTTACATTCTCTACATAAGTATGTTGCTTACGCCTATACGCTCCTTCGTTGCTATTTTCGAGCAAATTCAAAGCGGTATGACGGGCTTTGCTCGTTTTTGCGAAGTTATGGATGAAGAAACCGAAAAAGACGACGAAAATGCAGTTCCGCTTGACGGCGTAAACGGTAATATAGAATTTAGAAACGTAAGTTTTTCATACGCTACTTCCGATGAAATCATAGATAACTTGAATATCACGCTTGAAAAAGGAAAGACTACTGCGCTTGTCGGCGGTTCGGGCGGAGGAAAGACGACCGTGTGCAATTTATTGTTGCATTTTTATGAAATTACCGACGGTGAAATTTTAATAAACGGTAAAAATATAAACGACTACACTAAAAAATCCTTAAGGGAAAATATCGGTATAGTTGCGCAGGATGTTTTTATTTTCGACGGAACTATAAAAGAAAATATCGCTTTCGGCAAAATCGACGCAACCGACGAAGAAATTATCGCTTCGGCAAAATGCGCAAATATTCACGATTACGTTATGTCTTTGCCTAACGGGTACGATACTTGGGTAGGCGAAAGGGGCGTAAAATTAAGCGGCGGTCAAAGGCAGCGTATTTCTATTGCCCGTGCGTTTTTGAAAAATCCGCCCGTGCTTATTCTCGACGAAGCCACAAGCGCTTTGGATAATATAACGGAACTCCAAATTCAGCGTTCGCTTAACGAACTCAGCGTAGGTAGGACTGTTTTAGTCGTTGCGCATAGATTAAGTACCATAGAAAAAGCCGATAAAATTTATGTTATAGAAGACGGAAAAGCGGTTGAAAGCGGCACTCATAAGGAACTTTTAAATAAAAACGGAAGGTACGCAACGCTTGCGGGGGCTTTGAATAATGAAAAATAAGGTGTTGTACGTCGGCGTCAGTCCGAAGCCTTTATACGGTTGCAATTACTGGTACGTTGACGAAACGGGATTAACAAAGCCTAAAACTTTCGTTTGGGTGCGTATGGGCAGGCACGATAGAGAGCAACTTGCATTCGTCGACAGCGTTTTGTGGTGCGAAGTCGGTAATGCGCCGTATTCTTACGAAAAAGCAAAACGTATTATAAGGCAAGCCACGGAAGAAGAAACGGAAAGGGCTAAAATCGACTGGCAAACTCTTATTTAAAAATGTCTTTGCTTTGGCGAAAATTTATCAATAATTTGATTGATTATTATCTTAACGACAAATTTCAAAAAAATAATATTTCGTATAATTTTATGGAATATTGAATGATTGTAAGGAGAAAATTATGAATAATAAAAGGAAATTACCATCATATCCGATTTTCGTAAAAGACCCTAATTTTTCGTTATGGTCGGCTACCGACGAATTAAACGGCGGTAATTTGCAAACTTGGTGCGGAGAAAAGAAAAACGTTTACGGTTTTATAAAAACGAACGGAAAAACTTATTGCTTTTTAGGCGATTTTTCCGATTTTACGAACTGCGGCGTCAAAAAAGCAAAGCAAATCGGCGTCGATTTAACCGCTTTTTCAACAAATTACGAATTCGAAACAGGTTCGACAAAATTAAAAGTAAGTTTTGTTTCGCCGCTATTGCCAAACGACCTTGAACTTTTATCTATGCCCGTTTGTTATATGCAATACGAAGTCATCGGTGACGAAAACGCTGAAGTTTCTATTTTTGTAAATAGAAAAATTTCTTATAACGACGTAGCGGGGAATACGAATAAAGACGTTCGTGGCGGAGTTATGCCGCTCAGTAAGGAAGTCGCTTTTTTCGGTTTAAAACGCCAACTTCCGCTATCTAAAAATTCCGACGGGATAGGCGCCGACTGGGGCTGGTGGTATTTGTCAGGCGAAACCGCTTATATTTTGGACGACGTTGACCTTGCCGCTTATTTATCGGCAAATTTTACGAATTTTTCCAACAAAGGCGAAGAACGCTATATCGGTTCTATCAACAAATCTAGCAAAGGTTTTATTGCGCTCGGCTTTGACGAAACTGTTTCCATAAATTATTTCGGCGAATATTTAAACGGTTTGTATCTTGAAAATCATACCATAATCGACGCATTAGAATACGTTTTCGCAAACGTTGAAGAAATCGATAAGAAACTTACTGCCTTCGACGGAGATTTGAAAGAAAAAACGTCTATATACGGGGAAGAATATTTGAACGTACTTTACGCAAGTTTGCGTCAAAGCATTGCTGCGCATAAACTCGTAAAAGATAAAAACGGCAACGTTTTGTTTTTGTCTAAGGAGTGCGGTTCAAACGGGTGTATCGCTACCGTCGACGTAAGTTACCCGTCCATTCCGCTTTATTTGCTTTATAATCCCGAACTCGTCAAAGGAATGATGCGTCCTATTTTTAAATTTGCGAAAATGCCCGTTTGGAAGTACGATTTTGCTCCGCACGACGTAGGCATTTATCCCGCTTGTATAGGGCAAGTGTACGCTTTGAAAAACAACGGAGGTCGTTATCACGGTAATTATTTAAAATCGTGGCAAGCGTGGAACGAAACTCATTTTTCGATTTATCTATTACCGCCCGAATTCGACGCATACGATTTTAAATATCAAATGCCGGTGGAAGAATCCGCAAATATGTTCATAATGATGTACGCTTGTTATTATTATGATAAAGATAAAACGTTGTTTGAAGATAATAAAGAACTTTGTGAAAAGTGGGTGGAATATTTGGTAAAATACGGCTTAAAACCCGAAAACCAACTTTGTACCGACGATTTTGCAGGTCATCTTAAAAACAATCTTAATCTAGCGATAAAGGCGGTTGTCGGTATTGCGGCGTATGCCGAACTTGCAGGGAAAAACGAATATAGGTCGATTGCGGAAGATTATGCAAAACAAATAACTGAATTTATTTCAAAATTTTCACATTCTCCGTTGACTTGGGACTGCGGCGAAGAAACGTTTTCGTTAAAATATAACTTGGCGTTCGATAAAATTTTCAATTTAGGTTTATTTCCGCAAAAAATTTTAGAAAAAGAAGTAGATTATTATATTGAAAAAAATAATGCGTACGGTGTTCCGCTAGATAGCCGAGCAAGTTATACCAAAACCGACTGGATTCTTTGGTCGGCAAGGCTTACCGACGATATCGAAAAGAGAAAGAAATTGATATCGCCTATAAATAAATACTTGCAAGAAACTGCTGTAAGGGTTCCTTTTTCCGACTGGTACGAAACTGCCGACGGCGGAAAGCCGGGTAGTTTTATGGCGAGAAGCGTGCAAGGCGGTTGCTTTATTCTATTATTGTAAAAGGTGTGTGTATGTTGTGTGATTTGCATTGCCATTCGTCGGGAATAAGCACTTGTTGCAGGTTGCCGTACGAACGGGTTATCGACGAAGCGTTGAACGCAGGGTATAAGGGTATAGTTTTAACTAATCATTACACTAAAGATTATTTGAAAGACCTTTCTATCAGTGATTTCGTGGAAAAGTACGTTGAAGAATATCGCTTGGCTGAAAGTTACGGCAAAACGGTCGGCTTAAAAGTCTTTTTCGGCGTCGAATTGACTATGGAATTCGATAAAAAAGTGCATTTACTCGTTTACGGCATAACTTTTTCGCAATTAAAAGAAAATCCGTATTTATTCGATATGACTTTAAGCGAATTGTCGTCTTTTTGCAAAGAGAATAATTTGACGCTTATACAAGCGCACCCTTTTAGGAACGGCGCTACCGTTTTGGATACCCGTTTTTTAGATGGCGTCGAAATAAATTGTCATCCGAAATACGGCAACGCTTATTCTAAAGAACTTATCGAAATCGCACAAAATAAAAATATATCCGTCACTTGCGGTTGCGATTATCACGGAGATACTGCGTATCGTGCCAAAGGCGGATTGTTTATTCCCGAGTACGTAAAAACCGATATCGATTTAGCGGAATATTTGAAAAATTCAACTGAGTTCGATTTGCAAATACAAGAAGTCGATTCGGCGGATATTTATAAAAAGACAGTTAAAATAAATAGGAACGGTAAATAAAACCGCCTGTTAATTTGCTCCGCAAAGGCTTGCGGAGCATTTTTTTATCGGTTTTTCGATTATAAGTATTTTATCGTGCCGAAATTAAGTAAAAACGCTTGTTTTATGAATTTTTTTGTGTTAATATATTAGCGTTAGTATATTAGGAAGGTAAATAAAAATGGCAAAAAACGTTTTTGATATTTTGAAAGAAAGGGGATTTATAAAGCAAACCGTTTACGAAGACGAACTTTATAAACTTTTGGATACTGAAAAGGTTCCTTTTTACGTTGGTTTTGACCCTACTGCGGACAGTTTGCACATAGGGCATTATATTCCCATTATGGCAATGGCGCATATGCAAAGGGCAGGTCATAAACCTATTGCGCTTATCGGCGGCGGTACCGCAATGATA
>CAZMOQ010000006.1:0-19731 GCA_964568155.1 uncultured Clostridia bacterium
TTCTTCCTTAGTATATCCGTTTTCAAGGAACACGTCTATGTGCGGAATACAGTTACCGAAGATAGGATAGGGGAATTTTTGCGGCGGTTCGCCGTTTATCCCGTTTTTAAGGTCGTTAAAGCCTTTTACGCCTGCGCCCGAAACCGCTTGATAAGTGGAATAAACTATTCTTTTTATAGAGAATGCTTCGTGCAAAGGTTTCAATGCAACTACTGCCTGAATAGTGGAGCAGTTAGGGTTTGCGATGATGTTGTTGTGCCATTTAATGTCTTCCGCATTACATTCGGGAACTACCAAAGGTACGGAAGGGTCCCTTCTCCAAGCGTTGGAGTTATCTATAACCAGTATGCCGTGTTTAGCGAAAATCGGCGCAAAAGCCTTACTGGTTTCGCCGCCTGCGGAAAAGAGAGCGATATCGATTTTTTTATCGGTAACGTTTTCTTCTTTCAGTTCGATTACGGTGTGTTTCTTACCCATAAAATCTATTTCTTGCCCTGCGCTTTTTGCAGATGCATATAGATAATAAGTGTCTACGGGTAATTTTCTTTCGGTTAAAACTTCAAGAAACTTTCTGCCTACCATGCCCGTCGCACCAACGACGGCAACGTTGATTTTTCTCATAAAACGTCTCCTTTTTTATAAGCGGTAATCGTAAAAACCGCATAAGTTGCTTTTTTATTGTTTTTAATCTTATCAAAAAAGGTTAAAATTGTAAAGTTTTTTTCGCATATATATCGTTTTTTGTTTGTAAATATTTTAAAATAAGTGTATTATATTTAGGTAAAATATTTTTTTGTCGATAAAAAACCGTAAATTTAGGAGATATTTAATGGCTCAGAAGAAAAAGCGCGGTCTTGTGGACCGTTTAATTATGGGCTCGGAAAAGTCCGAAGGTTATGCAAGGGCTTCCTTACCGAGTAACAGATGGGAACTTTTTTGGGATATATTGAAGGGGCGTTTCAGTAAACTTGTTATAATAAACTTGCTTACTTTAATTTTCTTTATCCCTCTGTTCTTTTTGATTTTTATGTCGAATCAATATTATGCGTACTTCGGTTCGCTTAGCGGTTTCAGCCAAAACCTAGGCACGGGGTATCCCGCAATCAACGATATGACGGGCGTTGCCGAAAGTATATCGGTCATAGTTGACAGGCAGTTCTTGCTTTTCTTGCCGATAATTTTGATAATCGCCGCCGTCGGCGTTTCGGGCGGTGCGTACGTTATCCGTAATATGATTTGGACCGAAGGCATATTCGTAGCGAACGATTTTTGGAAGGGCGTAAAACAAAACTTCTTCATCGTTATGTTTGGTATGTTGCTGTTCTCGTTAATCTACTATGCGTCTAAACTTTCGATAGACTACGTCGATTTGCTTATAGCGACGGGCAACGGCAGTGAAGTATGGCTGAATATAGCGAAAGCGATTACTTACGTAGCGCTCGGGTTCGTGTTCGTTATGCTGTGCTGGATTGTAACTATGGGCGTTACCTACGATATAAAATTTCTTAAGTTGGTTAAAAACGCATTCGTTATGACGATAGGCTTATTACCTATGAATATATTCTTTGCATTTTTGGGTTTATTGCCATTCCTTATTTTAATGTTGGGCGGCATTTTCCAAATGATAGGAATAATCTTGGTTATTTTATTCGGCTTTTCTTTGTTTTTACTTGTTTGGACGGACTACAGTCAGTGGGCGTTTGATAAGTTTATAAACGATAAAGTTCCCGGGGCGCAAAAGAACAGGGGTATTTACGAAAAAGTATCCAAAAACGACGCCGAAGCGATTAAAAGATATAGGGAACAAATTACGCAAGCGTCTCTCGGCAGGTCAACGCTTACCCGTCGTCCCATAAAACCGATTACCGACGACGAATTGCAACTTGCAGAACTTCCGCAAAGTTACGGCAGGGCGGATTTGCAAAAATTGCAGGAAAGCAAGGAAGCGATTTATAAAGATTCCGAAGAATATGTAAAGGAACATCAAAACGAACCGCAATATCAACTTACGGAAGAAGAAAAGAAGTTCGAAGAAGAAAGGGAAGCCCGTAAGGAAGAAGCAAGGCTTGCGTTGGAAGGTAAAAAACCGCCTAAAAAGAAGAAAAATAAAAAATAATTTTTGGAAGGCGAACCGCTTTCTTAAAAAAGGAACAAATGAACGATTTTGACGTTATAGCGGATTTTTACGGCGAACTTTTTGCACCCGACGGCAAAAGTTGGGCGAAAGAAGTTACAAAAACGCTTAAAAAATATTGTAAAAACAAAAACGGAATAGACGTTGGTTCGGGTACGGGGTATTTTACAAGGGAAATCGCAAACGCAGGCTTTTTTGTCGTCGGCGTGGAACCTTCGGTATCTATGTTGAACGTCGCAATCGAAAACGGCGGAAACTACGTGAAAGGCGATATACGCAAAATAAAGGGCTTTTCCTCGCTGGGTTTTGTAACGGCTATAAACGACGTTATAAATTACGTAAAGCCGTGCGACTTGAAAAAAGCGTTCGTATCGGTAAATAATTGTCTTGAAAAGGGCGGCGTTTTCGTTTTCGATTATTCGTCTAAAAACCGTTTGCAAAATATTATAGGCGAAAATCTTTTCGGTGAAGATTGCGACGATTTTACTTATATGTGGTTTAACACGCAAAAGGAAAACGGCGTGAGAATGGATTTAACCTTTTTCTTGAAAAAAACAAACGGTTTATACGAGCGGTTCGACGAGAGTTTTTTCGAATATTTCCACGACCTAGCCGAAGTAAAAACTCTTTTAACCGAAACGGGTTTTGAAATTAAAGAGTGTTCGGACGGCGAGCGTATAAAAATCGTTGCCGAAAAAATATAAAGGATTACAAATGAACAGACTTATAAAAACTTTGATATACGGCGGACAAATGTCGCTTTGCGTAGCCGATACTACCGATTTAGTTAACGACGCCATAAAAATTCATAAACTTTCGCCATTGTCGGCGGCGGCACTCGGTAGAACTTTAACGGTAACGGCGTTTATGTGCTCGGGGCTTAAAAACGAACAAGATAAACTGTCGGTTACAATCGTCGGCGACGGCGTAGGCGGCAGCATAAGGGTAAGCGGGAACGCAAATTTAGATATGCGCGGTTCGATAGACAATCCCCGTGCAAACTTGCCTTTAAGACCTGACGGAAAGTTGGACGTAGGCGGTTGCGTGGGTAGAAACGGCAGGCTTACGGTTGTAAAAAGTATGGGACTTAAAGAACCGTATTCGGGCAGTTGCAGACTTGTCAGCGGCGAAATTGCGGAAGATTTTACAGCGTATTATACTTATAGCGAACAGCAACCGTCGGCAATAGCGTTGGGCGTAAAGATAAAGGAAGATTACACTTGTCAGGGCGCAGGCGGAATAATTATTCAGGCTTTGCCGGGTGCGTCTGAAGATGCGATTTGCAAAGCCGAAGCCGCTATGAAGAATTTTACAAGCGTAAGCACGCTTATAAAGCAAAAAAGCATAGAAGAAATTATAAAGGAATATTTCGGCGAAACCACCGCTTTGGAAGAATACACGCCCCGTTATAAGTGCCTTTGCAATAGGGAATATATCGAGCAAATTCTTTTGGCTATGGGCGAAAAAGAATTGTATTCGATTATAGACGAGTATGGTAAAATAAGCGTAAATTGCGAATACTGTGAAAAAGATTACGTTTTTTACAAAAACGATATAGATAAATTATTAAAAAATACAAAAGGGAACCTGTGATGATTAAATTTAACAACAACAGCGAAAATTATTTAAAACTGGCTAACAAATGTTATGCCGAAAACGATTACGAAACCGCTTTAAAGTATTACTTCGAAGCACGTAACAAATCAGAAAAACCTAATTTCGAAATTTTTTACGGAATAGGTAAAACGTATGCGCATATGGACTTATGCCGCTATGCCGTAGATTACTTTTTCAGGGCAATGGATTTAGCGGATAAAAAACAATATGCGGACGTTTGCGCCGATTTGAGTATTTGTTTTTTGGATTTAGACCAAAAAGAACTTTCAGCGTATTATTTGACGCAGCGTCTTAATGCGGTGGACGGTCCCGTATACTTTGACGATGATGATTACGATAAAGAAGTCGTTGACGGGCTAAACAGTTTTTACGATGAAATTAACGGCTCTTATAAGGTGGTGTATCCGCCTGAAAAAGTCGATTATATCGATGAATTAGACGAAGGCATTGCGGCGATTGCCCGTTACGATATCGATACCGCAATCGAAAAACTTTCGGTAATACCCGAAGAATCGACGTTTTACGAAGAAGCCGCTTGCAATTTGGCGATTGCAAGATATTTGAACGGCGAAATCAGTGCGGCTATTAAACTTAACGAAAAAATTAACGAAAAGAATCCTAAAAACGTGGTTGCTCTTACTAATCTTGCAACGATATGTAACGCCGCAGGAGAGAAAACGCTTGCCAAAGATTATTTGAATAGAATCGACGACGAAAATATAAAAAACGACGACGAATTATATAGAGTAGCCGCTACTTATTGCGAACTCGGCCAACACAAACTCGCCGTAAAATATTTAGAACAACTTTTGAGCCATAAGCCTTATGAATTCAATATTATGTTTATGTTAGGTTGCGCATACTATAACATCAAACAATACGAGAAAAGTAAAGAGTATTTTTATAGAGTTTTGAACATAACCGATAACGATTTAGTCGTAGATTATTATTGTAAACTTGCCGATAAAGCGATAGCAACGGGCAAATGGTCGAAAGCGCCGCTGGCGTATATGCTTCGTTTACCTGAAAAAGAAGTAGAACGTAATTATAGAAAAATCAAAAACTTGTCTAACATACACACGGCGTTAGAAGGTTCCGAAGACCTGAAAAAGCCTGAAGTAATGCAACTTCTTCTTTGGGGCTTAAAAACGCCTGACGAAAGAATTCAAAAATTATCCGTATACAACCTTGTCGGTCCGCTTAACAGAAAAGGACATAAAGTTTTACTTGACAGTCTTTTCAATACGTTTACCCTTGCTTCGACTAAAACGTTTATAATTTCATGTATGTTCGGTTACAGTTTAATAAGCGAAGTGGGTTTCGTTACCGGCGGTTTGTATAAAAAAGAAAAGTTATATCGAATACCTAGGGATATCGATACGTTTGATTTGCGGTTTGACTTGACTTATACTTCCGCTCTTGCTCATTCCGTGGTGTATTACGATTGCGATACGAAAAAACTACAACAAGCCGCTTTGGATATTCGTTCAATCGTTCAAGCCGATGAAAAAATAAAAGCGTTTGTGTACGATAGGTATACAGCCGAAGACGAAGGTGCCGCTAAATCGTTTGATTCCGCACTGTCGGCGTGTATTATATTAAAGGCGAAAACCGAAGGTATTACCGCTGAAATTCTTGCAAGAGATTTAGATTGCGACGTAAAAGAAATTTATGAATTGACAGAGGTTTTTAAGGGTAATGAGTAACGTTGTAGATATAGACGGTTTATTTGAAAATTATTTACGCAAATTTATGAAGGAGAACGCAGGGAAGTTTACCGAAGAAGAATGGGAAGATAAAATCACCGAACTTTATGTAGATTTCGGAAAAACCGCTTTAAAAGAACTTGGCGGAAAACCCCCCGAAACCTATTACGAAGGCGTTAGCGGCGAAAGGCTTATAAGCGATTTTTCGGAATGTTTGGAGAAAAAAATTCCCGTTTCGGATTACCTTTGCGAAGCGATTATATCTTCAAAAGAAACCGAAAGTTTACTTCTTAAAATACTTGACGAATCCGATAAAGTCGAAACGATAATGTACGTTTTGAATATGCTTTCGGATAAAAATTCGAAAGAGGTGTTATCGAAGTGCGTGGAATACGTTTTGGATAGCGGCGTTGCTTCCGAAATAAAAGATTTAAGTACGGAATTGCTTTGTAATAATCCCGAAGAAGTTAAAGAAAAATTGCTTGCGCTTTACAACGACGGCAGTAAGGAAGATAAGGAATATTTTGCCGATGTTTTATCCCGTTGTAAGCCCGACGATAGAATTTTCGAAGTTTTAGCGGACGCTTTCGCCACGCAAATTGACAATATGTCGTATTATGCGGACTTGCTTGCAAGGTACGGCGATGACAGAGCCTTGCCGCTGCTTACCGAAGCGATAGAAACCGACGTGGATTACGTTACTTTTACCGAACTTAAATTCGCAATAGAAAAACTCGGCGGCGAGTACGATAAAAAAAGGGATTTTTCAAAAGACAAACTGTATAGATTGCTTAAAAATAAAAAGTCTTAATAAAAAAGTTTTCACATATACTAACTGTGTGAAAACTTTTTTTAATTGTTTTAAAACCGCCTTTTTGATAATAGGTACCATAATCGGCGCAGGATTTATTTCAGGGCGGGAAATTATAGAATTTTTCGGCGGAAACGCATTTCTTTCCGCAATAGCGGCAGGCTTTTTGTTTTTTCTTACGTCGTTATTGTCGTTGTTTGTCGGCGCCGAATATAAAAATATGAGCGGCGTGAACGGGGCGTTATTTAAACGCAGTCGAAAACTCGTTAATCTTTCTTTATATTTATGTATGATGGCGGTGGGGGCGGCAAGCGTTGCGTCGATAGATTCGCTTGGGGTTTCGCTTTTTTCTTTACCTGAAAATTTACCGATTTTTTCGATAGCAGCTTTATTATGCGCCCATATTTGTTCTAAAAAAGGTATAAGCGGTCTTACTTTCGTAAACGCCTTGTTAGTTCCCGTAATGCTCGTATCTACTTTGGTTTTAACCCTTATAAAAGGCGGTTTTTCTTACGAATGTAACGGAAATTCTTCGGTAATAGAATACGTTTGTTTTAATATGTTTTTATCGGTTGCGGTGATTTTCGAACTTGGCGGAAAAACCGATAAAAAAACGGCGTTTTACTCTTCGCTTGTCGCAGGCGTGGTTACCGCCGTCTATATAATTTTGATATACGGCAGCGTTTCGTACGAAGGCGCAAACGCAATCAATGCCGATTTACCGCTTTTTTACGCTATTTCAACGCTGGGGAAGGGGGCTTCGGTTTGTTTTGCGGCAGTTCTCGTAACGGGTGCGTTTACTACTTTAATTTCGGCTTATTATCCTTTGGCAAAGGGTTTCGTGTCGCTTTTAGGGAAACGGGGTGATTTTACTGCGCTTATAACCGTTTTTTTAATTTCAAGATTAGGTATAAAAAACATAGTGGCGCACGTGTATCCCGTAGCAGGTATAATCGGCGCCGTGTATTTTTTATATATAGCGGCGGCTTTTGCGTATAAAAGGAGATTGAAAAGTAAATAATAAGAAAAAAAGAAAAGGAGCAAACAATAATGTCTAAAAAGAAGAAAAACAAGGTGGCAAAACTTTCCGACGAAGAATACGGCAAGTATATTATGTCGTTAAAAGACGAAACTCCTGCGAAAGCGATAGTTCCCGATGACGACGAAGTAAAAAATAAAGGAAAATAAACCTGTAAAAATCGTTTGTGTTTTTTATAAAAATGTTGTACAATACGTACGTATGTAATAAAAACACATTACTAAGAGGTTTCGTATGGTACAGATAGTAGAAGTAAAAACCAAAAAACAAATGAAGGATTTCGTTAAGTTTCCTTTGAAGTTGTATAAAGGGTGCCCGTATTACGTTCCGTCTATGTGGAGCGATGAAATAAATATTATGAACCCTAAAAAGAATTTCAACCTTGCAAAGTGCGACGCAAAGTGCTTTCTTGCTTATAAGGACGGAAAAATCGCCGGCAGAGTTGCGGCGATAATACATAACGAAGCAAATAAAATATGGAATACCAAAAACGTTCGTTTTTCCCGTTTCGACGCAATCGACGATTCGGAAGTTTTCGACGCATTGCTTTCCGCCGTTGCCGAATACGGTAAAAGCAGGGGTATGGAAAAGATAAGCGGTCCTTGGGGTTTTAACGACAGCGACCGTGAAGGTATGCTTTACGAAGGTTTCGACAGGCGTGCCACTTACGCCACAAACTATTGCTATCCGTACTATGTTGAAAATATGCGTAAGTTGGGTTGGGCGGACGAATCCAAATGGGTTGAAAAGGACTTTACAATTCCTAATCAACCCTTCGACAGGCTTATCCGCCTGTCGGAAAAACTTAAACAGCGTTTAAAGGTTAGGGAAGTAGTTGAAACTATGCCGCTTAAAAAGATTTTAAAGCGTTATGCGGACAGTTTTTTCGAAACTTACAGCGAAGCGTATTCTTCTTTGGACGGTTACGTTCCGTTTACGGGCGAAGAAAAGAAAAATATGCTTAAGTCTTTCGCAACGATAATAAATCCAAGATATTTCTCGCTACTAGTTAACGAAAACGACGAAGTAGTCGCAGCAGCTGTAGTTTTGCCGTCTATCGCCGAAGCGCTTAAAAAGGGCGGCGGAAAGTTGTTCCCGTTCTATTTTATAGACGTTTTGAAGTCGATAAAAAAGCCGCAAGAACTTGAAATGGCTATCATCGCAATTAAAAAGGAATATAAAAATTCGGGCGTTCACGCAATTATGATGAACAGGATATCCAAAAACGTAATCGACGATAAAATCGACGGTATAGAATCAAATCCTATGCTGGAAACCAACTTCGATATACAAAGAAACTGGAATTTTACCGAAAGTGAAGTAGTAAAAAGACGTCAAACTTTTGCAAAACCGCTATAATTAGTAAAAAAGTGCTTGTAAAAAGCACTTTTTTTGTTTATTTTCCTTGAAAAAAACTCTAAAAAATGTTATTATAATTAGGTATATACATTGTTATTGTAATACAGTAAGTTGATACTTTGCTTACAAAGGTAACAAAATACCGTTTTGTACTTTGCAGGTACGCAAAGACTGACGAATTGTCTAGGATTTTAAAACTTTGTCATACTGGGCAGGTTTGCAAGACATACCGCTCCTTGTCATACTGAGTAGGCGAATGCAACACCTACCCCCCCTTGTCATACTGAGCAGGCGAGTGGAACAGCCACCCACACCTGTCATACTGAGCAGGCGAGCAAAGCGAGCCTGTCGAAGTATCTAAAATGCAAAAGGTACGGTAATGCAATGGCGAACAAGAAACTCAAAAGATTCTTCGCTTACGCTTAGAATGACAGGTATGGCAAATCGTAGGTTTTGCAAAAATTTTGCCGTAAATAAAATATCAATTTTTTATAGGTTATATTTTATAGGTTATAATTTAAATATATAATAAAATGAAAAAATTTTACTTTGAAGGACGTATTTTTTATGAAGAAAACCGATTTGAAACAAATTTTTCTTAATCCTGCCGATTTTGACGGCAAAACGGTTACCGTCGGCGGTTGGGTAAGAACGATAAGAGATAGCAAAGCGTTCGGGTTTATCGAACTTAACGACGGCACGTTTTTTAAAAACTGTCAAATTGTTTTCGATAGAGAAAAGGTAAGCAATTACGACGAAATATCCAAACAAAATGTCGGCGCTTGCTTGCTTGTTACGGGTACGCTTATTTTAACGCCTGAAAACAAACAGCCGTTTGAAATAAATGCGGACGCTATCGAAGTTTTGGGTACTTCCACCCCCGATTATCCTTTGCAAAAGAAACGCCATTCTATGGAGTTTTTAAGGGAAATAGCCCACTTAAGACCTAGAACTAATACGTTTAACGCCGTTTTCAGAATAAGGAGCGAAGCGGCTTTCGCCATTCATGAATTTTTCAATTCAAGAAACTTCGTTTACGTAAATACGCCCATTATCACGGGTAGCGATTGCGAAGGCGCAGGCGCAATGTTCCAAGTAACCACTATGGATATGGCAAACGTTCCCAAAACTGCCGATGGTGTAGATTATAAAAAAGACTTTTTCGAAAAGCAAGCGTCTTTGACTGTTTCGGGGCAACTAAACGCCGAAACTTACGCTTTGGCTTTTTCAAACGTATATACTTTCGGACCTACTTTCAGGGCGGAACGCTCCAACACCGTTCGTCACGCCGCCGAATTTTGGATGATTGAACCCGAAATGGCTTTTACCGACTTGGCAGGGGATATGGACGTAGCCGAAGCGATGGTTAAATATATAATAAACCACGTAAAAGTAAAATGCCCTGAAGAACTTGAATTTTTAAATAAATTCGTAGATAACGGACTTATAGCAAGGCTGGATAATGTAGTTTCAAACACCTTCGTTCGTCTTTCTTATACCGAAGCGATTACTATTTTGGAAAAGGTTAAAGACAGGTTCGAATTCCCCGTATACTGGGGCGTGGATTTGCAAAGCGAACACGAAAGATACTTAACCGAAGAAGTTTATAAAAAGCCCGTATTCTTAACCGATTATCCTAAGGATATAAAAGCATTCTATATGCGTCTTAACGACGACGGCAAAACCGTTGCCGCAGCCGACCTTTTAGTTCCGGGTATAGGCGAACTTATCGGCGGCAGCCAAAGGGAAGAAAGAATCGACGTTTTGGAAAAGCGTATGGAAGAATTCGGACTTAAAAAGGAAGATTACGGTTTCTATCTTGATTTAAGAAGGTACGGCGGCGTAACCCACTCGGGCTACGGCTTAGGGTTCGAACGTATGGTTATGTACCTTACGGGCATAGGCAATATAAGGGACGTTATTCCCTTCCCGAGAACGGTCGGTAATTTAGAATACTAATACTCAAAAAGGAAAAATATGAAAATATTAGTCGATGCGTTCGGCGGTGATAATTCTCCGTCCGAAATTATTAAAGGGGCAGTAGAAGCCCTTAACGAAGATAAAGATTTTACTCTCGGCTTAACGGGCAGTAAAGAAATAATAGAAAAGCAATTAGAATTATACAAGTACGATAAAGCAAGGGTTGAAGTCATAGACGCACCCACAGTTATCGGTTGTGACGAAGAACCTACGCTTGCTATAAGAAAAAAGCCCGATTCTTCTATGTGCGTCGCATTCAAAATGCTAAAAGACGGCGAGGCCGACGCTTTCGTTTCGGCAGGTTCGTCGGGTGCGTTGCTAGTCGGCGCAACCCTTAAAGTCGGTAGGATAAAAGGCGTCGCTAGACCTGCGCTTTGTCCGATACTTCCCACTCTCGACGGAACTAAAAGGGTAGTCCTTTTGGACGCAGGCGCAAACGCCGATTGTAAAGCGGTAAATTTATTGCAGTTTGCTGTTATGGGCTCGGCTTACGCCGAACTTGCGCTCGGCGTAAAAAATCCTAAGGTTGCGTTGCTTTCGAACGGAACGGAAGAAGGTAAAGGAAATCAGTTAAATAAAGAAGTTTTCCCGCTTTTGAAACAGTCCGATTGCATAAACTTCGTCGGCAATATCGAAGCAAGGGATATTTTGAGCGGCGAGTACGACGTAGTCGTTGCCGACGGTTTTGCAGGTAACGTCGCTTTAAAAAGCATAGAAGGCACTACTAAAAATATGTTAAAACTTCTTAAATCGAAGTTGCTTTCGAGTTTTAAAGGTAAACTTGCAGGTTTAATGCTCAAAAACACCGTAATGGAATTAAAAACTAATCTCGATTATAACAATTTCGGCGGCGCAATGTTTTTGGGTACAGAAAAAATCGTCGTGAAATCTCACGGCTCGTCAAAAAGCGTCGCAATAAAAAATTCCGTATTGCAAGCGGTTACCGCCGTAAGAACGGGCATTAACGACAAAATACGGGAAAATTTATGTTCAATAAATATGGAAGGACTTAACTAGATGATATTTGACGCTTCAGCCGCCGAAGAAAAAATAGGGTACGAATTTAAAAATAAAATGCTGCTTAGAAAGTGTTTTACACATTCTTCGTACTCTCACGAAAATAAAAATTCGGCGGAAAATAACGAAATATTAGAATTTTTCGGCGACGCCATAATTGAATTTCTAGTTACCGAATATCTTTGTAAAAACGAAAAAGGCAACGAAGGCAAATTGACCGAACTCAGAAAAAAATTCGTTTCAAAAGAGCCTTTACAAAAAGTGATAGTTGACGCAGGTCTCGATGCTTTTATGCTGTTGGGACACGGCGAATCTATGAATATCGACCGAAACGAAAAAGTTTTATCCAGCCTTTTCGAGGCGATAGTGGCAGGGATATACTACGACGGCGGTTTGCCTGCGGCAAAAAAGTTCGTTTACGATAAGTTGATTACTCCGCTTACCGCTCCCGTAAAGGTTGTAGCGGTAAAAAACCCAAAAAAGAAGGCTGCGGTAGTAAAAGAAAAAGACGCTAAAACGGAATTGCAAGAACTTGCGCAAAGTAAGAAACTAGGTAAAATAGTTTACGAGTTGGTTTCAAAAACAGGTCCCGACCATTCGCCGACGTTTATCGTGTCTTTAAGTATCGACGGAAAAAATTTTGCGAAAGCGACGGGCGGAAGTAAAAAACAGGCAGAAAAACAAGCGGCAACTGTTGCGCTTGGAAAAATAAAAAAAACGGGTAAAAGACAGTGAATTTTGAGAAAATAGAAATGTTCGGCTTCAAATCGTTTGCCGACAAACAGGAAATTAAATTCGGCGACGGCATCACGGGTATAGTAGGTCCTAACGGTTGCGGAAAAAGCAACGTTGCGGACGCTATACGCTGGGTTCTCGGCGAACAGTCCGCAAAAACCCTTAGGGGTAGCAGTATGCAGGACGTTATTTTCAGCGGTACGCAGGATAGAAAGTCGCTTTCTTATTGCGAAGTATCGTTGTTTTTCGATAATTCAAACAAAATGTTCAGTATCGATTACAACGAAGTTATAATTACCCGTAAACTTTATCGCAGCGGCGAAAGCGAATATTTTATAAACAAACAACCTTCAAGACTAAAAGATATCATAAATTTGTTGCATGAATGCGGTATCGGCAAGGAAGGTTACGTTATAATAGGGCAAGGCAAGGTTCAGGAAATTATGTCCGCTAAGCCCGAGGACAGGAGAGCGATTTTCGAAGAAGCGACGGGTATCGCAAAATTCAAGGGACAAAAGAACGAATCCGAAAGAAAGTTGGATAGAACAAGGGAAAACTTGCTCCGTTATTCCGACATAATATCCGAACTCGAAAACCAGTTAGGACCACTTGAACGGCAAGCCGAAAAAACAAGGCAGTTCAGGGATTTATCAGCCGACTTAAAACATCACGAAATAAACGTTTACATATCGAAGTTTGAAAACGTTGCTACCGAAAAGGCTAAAATAAACACCAAAATCGCCGCCATTACAGAAGAAACCGAGCAACGCCAAAAGGAATACGACCAAGCGCAACTCGATTACGAAAAAATTCTTGCGGACATCAATTCCGCCGACGACGTTTTAAAAAAGTTGAACGACGAAATGCTTGAAAAGCGTTTAGGAATAGAAAAAAGCGAAGGCGCCGCAAAACTTTACAACGAAAGAATTTCCTTCTTGCAATCGGATATCGTTCGGGCAAAAAATCAAATAGCAAGCAACTTGGCAAAGGTTGAAGAAAACGCTAAACTTAAAGCCGAACTTATCGAAAAATCCAAGCAAATAAAGGAAGATATCAAAAATTTAAACGGCGAAATTTCGGACTTAACCGCTAAAATTTCAACGCTTACCGAAAAACTAGACGAAGGCGAAACCAAAGCCGAAGAAACTAGACAACGTGTTTTGGAATCTATGGAATCGCTTTCGGATATAAACTTAAACAAAGGTTCGCTTTCCGCAGAGAGAAACGCCCTTGTGGAAAAGAAAACTAATTACGAAAACACCCTTGCAATGCTTTGCGAAAAACGTGACGCTTTGCTTGACGGTAAGGAAAAATTAGATAAAGAAATTACCGCCATAGATAAAAGCGTTTACGAACTTAAAGGCGAAATATCCCAAAAAGAGGACGACGTTCGCTCGTTTAACGAAAAAACCGCCGAAATCGATAACAAGATATTCAATTTGAATTCTAATTTATCTATGCTTACCGCAAAGGAAAATTTCGTTGTCGGCATAAAAGAATCTTACGAAGGCTATGCGCCTGCGGTAAAAAGATTGTTGCTTTCCGCAAAAGAAGATAAAGCGGTTTCTTCACGCATAAAGGGCGTTGTCGCTTCTTTAATTAAAACCGAAGCGAAGTTCGACGTCGCTATAGAAACGGCGCTCGGCGCAAGCGCACAAAACATAGTTACCGCTAACCCCGACGACGCAAAATATCTTATAGAATATTTAAAACGCAATAAGGCGGGCAGGGTTACGTTTTTACCCGTAACCAGCGTTAAACCCCGTTATGAGAACGAGCAAGTTCGTTTGGCGTTAAAAGAAAGGGGCGCATTAGGGCTTGCAAATAAGTTGGTTTCTTACGAAGGTTATTACGAAAACGTTATTTCCAACCTTTTGGGAAACACCTTGATTGCCGATAATATAGATAACGCAACGCAAATAGCAAATAAATATAAGTTTGCGTTTAAAATAGTAACGCTTGAAGGCGACGTATTCAGTCCGCAAGGTTCTATGACGGGCGGTTCTCGCCGTCAAGATACGCCTAACCTTTTGGCTGGTGACCGGCAACTTGATGAAATAAGAGCAAGAATTGCCGAAAAACGCAAGGAAATGGACGAACTTAAAAGAAACAAGTCGGAATTCGATTCCAAGCGTAACGCCGCTACCGACGAACTCACTATGCTGTCGGACAGGTATCAGGCTAAAAAGCAAGAACTTTTATTGCTAAGGGAAAAGTTGACGGCAACCGAAACTTCTCTTGTAGAAAACAATAAAAATTACGAAAGCGTTACTTCTCAACTCGAAGAAGTAGAAATAAAAATAGAATACATAAACGCCAGGTACGAAGAAATTCGTTCGGGCGGAGAAAAGTTGGAAGCCGATAAAAACTCCGCAGGCGAAGAAGTTGCCGTTCGCAAAGCCGAACACGAAGCGTTGCGTGCCGAAAGGGATTCGCTTAAGGAAAAACTCACCGCAACGCAAATAGCCGTTGCCGACGCAAGAGCCGAAACCGATAGGATAAACGGCGAAACGCTAAGGCTCGGCGAAGATTCCGAAGCAATGCTTTCGCTTAACAAAAAGGCTGAAGACGATATTTCCACTAAGGAAGAAATTATCGAAAAAATTAAGTTGGAAGCCGAAAAAGTAGCGCTTTCGGAAGAAGAACAACAATATGTAAATAATTTGCGTAAGAAGATAGAGTTTACCGAATCGAACAAGATAAAACTTCGTTCGGATTTAGCGAAAACCGACGAAAATAAAGTTTATTTATCCGAACAGTTGAATAATCTTGCGGATAAACGCCATATCGAAGACATCGCTTTAACCAAAATCGATTCGGATATAGAGTATTACGGTCAAAGAATTTCCGAAGAATACGAAGAAACTTACGAATCTGCTATGCAGTATAAAGTCGAAGGGTATAACGCTTCCGAAGGCGAAATGGAAATTTCAAGATTAAAGCGTAAAATCAATTCGCTCGGTTCTATTAACCCCAACGCTATCGACGATTATAATTCGGTTAAAGAACGTTACGACGAAATGTCGGTTCAAAAAGAAGACCTTGAAAAGGCCGAAAGCGATATCGTTAAGGCGATAGATACCCTTAAAAAAGAAATGCTTACACGCTTTAACGAAGGCTTTACCAAAATCAACGAAAACTTTACAAGAATATTTAAAGAACTTTTCGGCGGCGGCAGGGCTATGCTCGAACTCGATTACGAAGGCGTCGAAGACCCGCTCGACGCAGGCGTAAACATTATCGCCGAACCGCCGGGAAAGAAACTGCAAAAATTATCGTTGTTATCGGGCGGAGAGCAAGCGCTTACCGCAATCGCTATACTGTTCTCGATATTGCGTTTACGTCCTATGCCGTTCTGCGTTCTCGACGAAATAGAAGCCGCGCTTGATGAAGCGAACGTAGACAGGTTCGCAAGATATTTAAAGAAGTTCTCGAACGAAACGCAATTTATCGTAATTACGCATAGAAAACCGACAATGGAACTTGCCGACTCGCTTTTCGGCGTTACGATGCAGGAAAAAGGCGTTTCTAAACTAGTTTCGGTAAAACTCAGCGATATCGGCGACGACGCCATAGACTAATAAGGAATTTATATGGGCTTATTTTCTAAATTAAAAGAAGTATTAAAAAAAACTAAAAACAGTTTATCCGAAAAACTCAACGATTTGTTTGCAAAAAACAAACTCGGTGAAGAATTTTACGAAGAACTCGAAGATATTCTTATATCTTCGGACGTCAGCGTAAACACCGCAATGGATATAGTCGACGAAATTCGTTCGGTAGCCATTAAAGAAAAGTGCAAGGATAAAGAATACGTTATAGAACTTTTAAAGGACGCTTTGTTCGAAACGCTTACTCAGGCCGAACCGCTTGAAATAAAAACGCCTGCAGTTATAATGGTGATAGGCGTAAACGGCGTCGGCAAGACTACAACCATAGGTAAACTTGCAAATAAATTCGTAAAAGAAAAAAAGAGCGTAACGATAGCGGCTGCGGATACTTTCAGGGCTGCCGCCGCCGACCAACTTACCGTATGGGCGGAAAGGGCTAAGGTTCGAATAGTAAAGCACGCTGAAGGCGCTGACCCGTCCGCAGTGGTTTACGACGCTATAAGTTCGGTAAAAGCGAAGAATACTGACGTTCTTATTATAGATACTGCAGGCAGGTTGCATGTAAAAGTAAATCTTATGGAAGAACTTAAAAAGATGGATAGGGTAGTTAACAGAGAGTTCTCCGAAGCCAACTTCTATAAACTTATTGCGCTTGACGCAACTACGGGGCAAAACGCTTACAACCAAGTAGAAGTGTTTAAGGAAGCCGTCGGACTTGACGGTATAATTTTAACTAAACTCGACGGGACCGCAAAAGGCGGATTTATAGTGTCTTTGTCGAGCGAATTAGACGTTCCCGTGTGTTACGTCGGTACGGGCGAGAAGATTGACGATATAGAAGATTTCGACCCCGACGAATTTGTTGAAGGTATGTTTTAAGTTTTTTTGTAAACGTCAAGTAAAAATGCTTGACAGCGGTTAAAAAAATATATATAATATCGGGTGTAAAGTAAATTTGCTTTACACCTTTGTTTTTTGGAGTGGTTTATGGCAAAAAATTACGCTTATGCAGAACTTTTTGAACAGTATAAAAATCTTCTTACCGAAAAACAGCAAAAGATTTTTTTCGATTACTATATGCTTGACCTTTCTTTGGGGGAGATTGCGGAAATCAACGGCGTTTCCCGTCAAAGCGTAAACGATTGTATTAAAAAGGTCGAAGAACAGTTAAGCGGATTCGAATCGTCTTTGGGCTATGCCGATAAATATTCAAAGTTAATCGCTTTCGGCGAAAAACTTAAAGCGTATCCCGATTTGTACGGGGAATTTACCGAAATTATCAAGGATTAATTATGGCTCAGTTTTCAACTTTAAGCGAAAAATTAAATCATATATTCAGTAAACTTACCCGTAAAGGCAGGCTTACCGAACTTGAAGTTAAAGGCGCAATGCGTGAAGTCCGCATCGCTCTTTTAGAAGCGGACGTAAACATTTCGGTTGCTAGGGATTTTATTTCAAAAGTAAGCGAAAAGGCTATCGGGCAGGAGATTTTAAAAAGTCTTAACCCCACGCAACAAGTTATTAAAATAGTAAACGAAGAACTTATCGCATTGATGGGTAGCACCAACAGCAAGTTGGAAGTCGCACCTAAACCGCCTACGGTAATAATGATGTGCGGATTGCAGGGCGCAGGTAAAACAACGCTTTGCGGCAAACTTGCCCTTCATTTGAAAAAGCAAGGCAAAAAGCCCTTGCTCGTTGCAGGGGACGTGTACCGCCCCGCAGCCATCAACCAACTTAAAGTAGTCGGCGAAAAAGCAGGTACGGAAGTCTTTGAAAAGGGGCAGGGTAACCCAGTAAAAATTGCCGAAGCAGGTATAAAATATGCGCTTTCTTACGGTTTCGATACCGTTATAATAGATACTGCGGGCAGATTGCAAATAGACGAAACTCTTATGCAAGAACTCGAAGATATAAAAAAGGCGGTAAATCCTACCGAAATTTTGCTTACCGTGGACTCTATGACGGGGCAGGTTGCGGTCGAAGTTGCCGATACCTTTAATAAGCGGTTGGAAGTCACGGGTTTGGTGCTTACTAAACTTGACGGCGATACTAGGGGCGGCGCAACGCTCTCCATAAAAGCGGTAACGGGTAAGCCCGTAAAGTTTTGTTCGATAGGCGAAAAACTTACCGATTTGGAACCATTCTATCCTGATAGAATGGCTAGCCGTATCTTGGGTATGGGGGA
This sequence comes from uncultured Clostridia bacterium, assembly GCA_964568155.1. Classification (GTDB taxonomy): domain Bacteria; phylum Bacillota; class Clostridia; order Christensenellales; family Borkfalkiaceae; genus UMGS775. The sequence continues at coordinate 18,198 of CAZMOQ010000006.1, forward strand.
CGTTTTAACGCTGATAGAAAAAGCCGAAGAAGCCGTAACCGAAGAACAAGCGAAGAAGATGGAAAAAAAGTTTCGTGAAAATTCTTTTACGCTTGAAGATTATTTGGTGCAGTTCGACGCTATGAAGAATATGGGCGGAATAAAAAGCATTCTTTCTATGATGCCCGGAATGGGCACTAAAGTTAAAATAAGCGAGAACGATATAGATGAAAGCAAAATAGAAAGCATAAAAGCGATAATATATTCTATGACGCCAAAAGAACGGCGTGACCCGTCTATACTTAATTTTTCAAGGAAAAATCGTATAGCGAAAGGTTCGGGAACCAGCGTTCAGGAAATAAACAAACTGTTAAAGCAGTTCGAGCAATCGAAACAAATGATGAAACAAATCAAGAACAATAAAATGTTCAGGTTTTAAATAAGAAATTTATTTTTTTGGAGGACTATAAAAATGGCAGTAAAAATGAGATTAACCAGAATGGGCGATAAGAAAAGCCCTTTCTATCGTGTAGTCGTAACCGACAGCAGAAATTCACGTGACGGAGCGTATATCGATAAAATCGGTCACTACAATCCTACGACCATTCCTGCGGAAATCGTTATCGACGCAGACAAGGCAAAAGACTGGCTTTCTAAGGGTGTACAACCCACTGAAACGGTAAGGGCTATACTTATAAATCAAGGCATCATTGAAAAACCCGCTAAATTATCGCCGGCTAAGACGAAAACCCGTAAGAAGAAATAATCTTCGGAGGTTTTAGTTGATGTTGGAATTAGTGAAGTATATAGTCGGTCAGTTTGCGGAAAATCCCGATGATGTTGACTATACGGTAACCGATAACGGCAAAAGCGTTGAAATTTTAGTTACGCTTAACGAATCGGATATGGGCAAAGTAATAGGTAAACAAGGCAAAATCGCAAAAGCAATGCGCACCATTGTAAAAGCGGTTTCACAAAAAGAAAACAAAAAGTACAACGTAGAAATCAAAGAACGCATATAAGCGTCAAAACGGGTGCGAATTTCGCACCCGTTATTTTTTACGGCAGTACAGGTGAAAAATCTAAACCGTGTCACGCTGAGCTTAGCCCCGTAGCCCTACTTACGAAGCGTCTAAGACATTTAGATTCTTCACTGCGTTTAGAATGACAGGAGAAGAATATTTAAGAATAATATGTTAAAAGAAAATAAAAAAATTCGCTAAAAGATTTTGCTTTAGCAAAAGATTTTAGTGAAAAAGGAAAAACCAACTTTAAAGTCTTGCACTTTGGTATTACCAAAGTGCTGACAAAAAGTTGTGTTTTGACGTTGTCATACTGAGCAGGTTTGCGCAGCAAACCTGTCGAAGTATCTAAAGAATTACAAACCTTGTCATACTGAGCCTTACCCGCTTTGACGGGCTTACGAAGTATCTAAAATGCAAATGCAAAGGTAATGCAATTACAAACAAGTAACGCAAAGAGATTCTTCGTTCGCATAGGCGAACTCAGAATGACAGGGGAAAGAAGTAGATTCTTCGCTAACGCTCAGAATGAC